>VGHV01000057.1 GCA_016868095.1 Betaproteobacteria bacterium | reverse complement strand
CGCCTCTGGACATCGGCTCTTGGCGACCTGGCGCAGCGGGCTTGCAGAAGGCGCGGGCACGAGCATAAGCCCGGACGGTGTGCGCACTGAGGGCAACTGGAAGCGTGGGAAACGCGACGGTGAAGCGATCTCTTACTGGCCTGATGGTCGTCAAATGCTCGTTGTGTGGCGCGATGACCTACCCCAAGGGCTAGCGGTCATGACTTGGCCTTGCGGCAAGCAGCTGACGGGCCCGCTTGTTGATGGACGCATCGGCGGCACGGCCAGTTTGCGCTTCACCGACGGACGAGAACTTCAGGGGCAATTCGACCGTGAGAGCCTGCGCGGCCCAGGCAGGCTTACCTGGCCAGATGGGCGTGTTTATGTCGGTCAGATCACCAACGAGCGAGCGCATGGGCAGGGGAGTATGCATTGGCCCGATCAGACCGAGTACCTCGGACAATTTCATGAAGGTCTCCCCCACGGCGATGGCCGCTTGCGCAGCCCGAGCGGCAATCTATTTATCGGTCGGTTTGAGCGTGGCGAGCCTGCAGGCTTTGGCACCCTAACACTTGCTGATGGCACAAGCTACGCAGGTGATTGGTTTCAGGCAGCGATTCGCGGACGAGGAAGTATGGTCTGGCCCGATGGTCGTCGTTATCAGGGACCCTTTGACGGGCATACGCCAAAAGGTGAAGGAAGCTTGCATTGGCCTAACGGTAAAAGCTATGAAGGTTATATCGAACAGGGTAAACCACACAAGCAAGGCGTAATGCGCCTAGCGGATGGTCGCAGCTATGTCGGTGAGTTTGACAAGGGACGATTCCACGGCGAAGGGATTTTGTCCTGGCCTGATGGTCGAATGTATTGCGGCAGCTGGCATCAAGGCAAGCGCCAAGGGCAAGGTTTAGCCATCCTCGAAGCTGGGCTCCGATATGAAGGCACATGGCATCGACACCGCATGCACGGTCAGGGCCATTTGCGCTGGCCAGACGGTCGTCGCTATCTTGGTGAGTTTCAACATGGGGCACCACAAGGCTTAGGCCAAATGGACATGCCTGATGGGAGGCAGTTCGAAGGGCATTTTCTTGACGGACTACCCCAGGGTAGCGGCAGCTTGCGAGTGACGGATGGTCGAATCTTTCAAGGACAGTGGCTCAACGGAGAAATGCTCGGCGAAGGCTTGCTTAAATCGCCTGACGGTAGCCTTTATCAAGGATTATTCCTTGGCGAAGAACCACATGGTGAGGGTCGTTTAGAGACTGCCGATGGCAGTGTTTACGAAGGAAGATTCGAACACGGCAAACCACACGGACTCGGCCATCTCATCTCACCCGATGGGCGCAGCTACCGAGGCACTTTTGAGCATGGCCAGGCTCAAGGCTACGGCGAACTCAAGCTCAGCGACGGTCGGCGTTATGTCGGTCAGTTTGCCGCCAAACACTTTCATGGTGAGGGCAGCTATTACTGGACCGATGGCAAGGTTTATCACGGACAGTGGCAAAACGATCAGCGCTGTGGCCGCGGCGTCTATACCCTCTCAGACGGATCGCGCTATGTTGGCGAGTTCCAAGCCGACCATCCTCATGGCCAGGGCATACTTTATGACGCTCGAGGCCAGGTCAAACAAGCGGGCCGCTGGGCCGATAACCGGCTTGTTGAACCCTTGCGACTCAAGACGAGCGATTACCCATTTGAATTCAAAAAAGAAGGGATCGAAGCCGACTGACGCGCTTGGTAATCCTTATGAATCGACTGCGCTCGGGAGAAATAGGCTCTTGCCTCTGAGAACGAGGTGAGATCACTGCTTTCGCAGGCAATGACCGATTTCGACGCCAGGGCAACCACACCCGCAGCGCGGGTGTCTTCGGCCTCGCCCTCAACAATAAAGACTGCTCGGTTAGAACCATTGACATACCAGGCGCCAATCAATTGGCAGCGCGCTGACTGAAACAACGCTTCGACCTGGGCCTGCCGGTCTTCAGGGTGAGCCATAAACCATTCCATTGCCTCAGGCGCATAACTGACGGTGAGCATCACAAGAGCCATTCTTATCTCCAACGCTTAGCGTTTATCGGGCTTTCAAGATCGATAGATTTCATCTGCCATAATTGCAATGGTACGCGCCCATTCTTCCCGGAGCCTCCTTATGCGCATTCCATTAAAGCCGAACGATTTGTCCGAGCCAGCCGAAACCATTGCAGCCATGCGCAAACGCCGTGGCGGGCCTCTGGCGAGCCTCGATCGGATCTTGTTAAATTCCCCGCCGATGGCCAAGGCCTGGAACGACTTCATGGGCACTATTCGCGGCGACATTATGGTCGACGCAAGAATCCGCGAGTTGGTTATTTGTTCGCTCGCTGCCCTGCACTCATCAGACGCGGCCTTCAACCAACATCTGACTGCCTTTCGAAAGCTCGGCGGCAACGAAATGCAGGCCTCAGCGCTCCGCGACCCGGTTACTGCGGTCGGCAATCGTGCACTTTTCCCTGGCCTTGACCGCGCGATTCTCGCACTCACCGTCGAAATGACTCGCAAGACCAAAGTCAGTGATCCGGTGGTAGCTGCCATACGCACCGCTTTCAACGAACAACAATTGCTCGATTTAATGGGTTTGATTTCAGCCTACATCATGGTGTTTCGCTTTCTTGGTGCGGTTGGTTTTGCTGAGAGCGACGGCTTCCCCGAATAAAAAAGAATTGGACCTTTTGAGGAGGATGACGTCATTTGGCGCAGGACGCAATGGCGTCTGCCCTGCTCGGTATGGTGACGCAAAAGCTTAGCTGATGCTGGCGCCCTTTCGCGTTCGCGGCTTTCGCTTCCAGTGGGCGGGCGACCTTGCCATGTCCTGGGCAGTTGAAATGGAAGTGCTCATACTGGGCTGGTATGTCTTGATCGAATCCGGGTCGGTGAGCCTACTGGCAGTGTTTGGTGCACTCCACTACATGGGCTCCTTAATCTCACCCATTTTCGGTGTCGCCGGCGACCGCATTGGCTATGCGAAGTTGTTTTGGATGACTCGTGCTTTTTACGCCTCGCTTGCGAGCATCTTGCTAGTGCTGTCTTGGCAGGCCCTACTCTCACCGATGGCAGTTCTTGCGATTGCCTTCTTGGCGGGCATGGTCAGACCTTCAGATATGGTGATGCGTTATGCAGTCATCGCCATGATCCTACCTTCGCAGCAACTTATGGGTGGCTTGGGCATCGCTCGGATCACCTCGGATTCAGCTCGAATTGCCGGTGCACTTGCCGGTGCATCGACGGTTGCGGCGTTTGGGATGACTTGGGCCTATGTCGCAATCGTAAGTCTTTACTGCCTCAGCTTTATCCTCACCCGACAGATTCTTCCGACAGCGAGCTCGCAGCAAAGCCCGGCAACAACCCATAGCGCCAAACAACTTGGCGCTGCAATCAGCGACCTGGGCACAGCCTTTCGTTATGTCTGGGATAAGCCAGTGCTACTTGGCGCCATGTGGCTCGCCTTTTTGGTTAATCTGCTCGCCTTTCCTTTTTTTCTCGGTCTTTTGCCCTACGTCGCCAAGCATCAGTATGGCCTTGGCCAAGAAGGCTTGAGCACGCTTGCCGCAAGCTTTGCCTTGGGTGGCTTGATCGGCTCTGTTGCCCTAGGGTCAAACAAGCTTCCCATTGGCGCAGCGCGCGCCATGCTGCTCGCCGCTCTGTTATGGTTTTTAATTGACTGCATATTCGCCTTCAACCGCGAACTTCTGCTTGGCATTGCTCTGCTCACACTCGCTGGCCTGAGTTCAAGCCTTTGCCTAACCCCGCTCGCTGCTGTCATGCTGCGAGGGACCGAGATCGCTTATAGAGGTCGTGTCATGGGCATGCGCATGCTTGCGATTTGGGGTTTACCCATCGGGCTATTGCTTGCTGGGCCGCTCATTGAGCGCTGGGGCTTTGAGGCGATCGCGTTCATTTACTCAGCAATAGGCTTAGCGCTCACCTTAGCGATGTGCCTTTACTGGCGCGAAGACCTCTGGTCGAGTCAGGCACTTTCTAATCGACCCGCTTAATGGATGCCATCGAAATAATTTGTTTTCCAAGAAAGCAACTGAGAGGCAAGATAAGCCCATTGCAACCAGAAAGGAAGTCGAAGGCGTGCCCAGTGCGAGTAACTCCATGAAAAAACCGCCTGGATGCTGCGAAGCCTTCTTGAAGATTAAGGCCAGTTTGCAATGAGGCATCGGGTCTCATTGAGCGAGGGCCTGCAAGTCGTCTGGTTTAAGCGCGATCTTCGCATCGACGATCACGAGGCCCTCGAGCATGCGATAAGACAAGGCCCGGTACTAGCACTGATACTGATTGAGTCGGCACTATGGCGAGCGAGCGGACTCGCCGCGCAACACTTTGACTTCGCACTTGAGTGTTACCAAGATTTACAGCGTGAAATGGCCTCCCGGGGCGCAGGCTTGAGCCTGATCACTTGCGATCGCGCGCAAGATGCCTTTGATTGGTTACACCAACAAGTTGGACTTGCTTGCATTCACAGTCATATGGAAACCGGCGACGGCGCAAGCTATAAAAGAGATCTCGACATGCTCGAGTGGTGCAAGCGGCATAAGGTGCGCTGGCGTGAGTACCGGCAGTTTGGGGTCGTCCGAGGTCCGAAGCAGCGCAAGGCATGGGCGTCCCAGTGGGAGATTTTAATGCGTGGGCCACGGGTCCAATTTGATCCGGTCAAGGCCGCTGAAGCACTTCGCGCAGGAAGAACATTGCTGCAAAGCGCGCTCCTTCAAAGTCGAGAACACCATGTCGCTGAATCGGATGCGCCGTTCACTCAGGTCACACAACCAGATAACAGCCGACCACTATACATTCCATTACACAGCACGAAATTTTTCACCGCTGATGAGCTCGAATCGTTGGAGCTGCCATCAACGGATGCACTCGGTCTTAGCGCACTTCGACCACCGCGTCGCCAACGGGGTGGATTGCGAGCAGCCAAGACGCAATTTTCAAGTTTTCTTGACACCCGCAGCTCGCTTTATCGTGGTGGCATCTCTTCACCGCTTAGTGCCCCAGAGGCTTGCTCGAGGCTATCGGTTTACTTGAGCTATGGTTGCATCAGCATGCGTGAGTTAGTGCAAGAAACCCGAACCAAGCTTGAGGCCATTGGCGATCGATCGAGCCGCCAATACAAAGGGCTCGAGGGTTTTTTAAGCCGCTTGCACTGGCATTGCCACTTCATCCAAAAGCTTGAAACAGAACCCGAAATTGAGTTCTATAACATGCATCGAGGCTACGATGGCCTGCGTGAGTCTTATTTCGACCAGGCCCGCTTTGAGGCCTTAAAGGCAGGGAAAACAGGATGGCCGATGGTCGATGCCTGCGTTCGCATGCTTGGCGATTGTGGATGGCTCAATTTTCGCATGAGAGCCATGTTGGTGTCGGTCGCAAGTTATCCGCTGTGGCTACATTGGCGCCAGGTTGGCCAATGGCTTGCACAAGGCTTTCTTGACTTCGAACCCGGGATTCATTGGAGCCAGATGCAAATGCAGTCGGGTACGACGGGTATTAATACAACCAGGGTTTACAACCCGATCAAGCAAGCCAATGAACACGACCCTCAAGGTATTTTTGTTCGCCGCTGGCTGCCCGCCATACGCACAGTACCCGAGCAATTTGTCTTCGAGCCTTGGTTAGCACCTGCTCGCTATCGTCAGTCAGCAAGCGAGCCAATCATCGACCCAATTGTTGATCTCGCGCGCGCAACTCGGGAGGCGAAAGCCAAGGTACATGCTTTAAGAGCCGAGTCGAGCGTAATTGCGCAAACCCAATCGGTGCTTCGAAAACACGCCTCTGCCATGCGAAGCCAGGAGCGGTATCTCCCGAGCCATAAGAGCAGCATTGCTCAACATGTTGTGAACGGAAATAAGGTAGAAAACCTTTCGAATCAATTATGCTTCGACTTTGACTAACGGTCGACGATACCGGCAGTTTCAGTCCAGCAAATCGATTGTTCGCTTAGGACTTCAAGCGACTGATCCTCAAGTAGGTTCACACCAGGCTTGCGATCGATCCAATCGGCGAGATTGCGGTCTCGAGCCCGCAAACAAGCTTTGATTTGCGGCTCTAGGCATGCCAGCAAGGACTCTAGCCACAATCCAACCAGGGGGAGGTCTTGCGTCGATCGATCCATATGCTCACAGACACGCCAAGCATCAACCCATCGACGCTCGGTGCGGATTCGCCACTTCTTAAAATGCTGCCAGGTTTGCGTTGCGGGCATCCAGGTCTCACCGGTGACCCATCGGTTCACACTAAAGAGCCGATGGGGCCAGCCATGCCAATTTAAAGCCAGTGCAAGCAAATGCACATCTTCGGGTTGATGATGCTGAAAAAAATGAAAATGCCCTGCTTCGACTTGCTTTGCATCATGGCGATGAAAAAAACAAAGGCTCTTATCGTTTTTAGATTTTAAATCGAGTTCTGGAAAATGTAGCTGCTCATCGCGGAGGCTTCGATGCGTTGCGCGACTGATACCAAGCGCCCCTAAAACGCCATGCTTCGGATATCGCAAGCGTAAGACCTGTTCGCATTGCTGCCAGCGCCATAGATGCAAGACTAAGGTACTCATTGCTCTAACTCGTAAAGTGAGCACATCTCAAGGGATCGGGGGGTGTTGCAAGGAGTTCCCTGCAACACCCGAAGCCCGCATGACCGGACCGACATGGGCGATAAGGCCAATGTCCTCAGCAGTGTTGGCCTCTTCGAGGACCAAAGCTGTGCAAGTTTTTGCGCAGCACCGCTCTTACTTCTTAGCGCACTTGCCGTCCTTCTTGGCGCACTTGGCCTGTTCCTTCTTGGATCCGCATTTCTTGCCGCAGGCTTTCACTGCGGGTGCCGCAATCAGTGCAGACGAAGCGAGCGCCATGGCCAATAGAGCTTTGCGATGTTTCACAGATCACCTCCTTTCCTTGTTGAACGAGTCGATATCGTAGCGCAAGCCAGACCGCTATGGTAAGAAAGCAGCAGACCGCTATGGTAAGCAAGCAAATCTTTAAGGGAATGATCATGAAGCGCTTGATGAATAAGGTAGTTGTTGTAACGGGCGCAGCCTCAGGTATCGGCCTCGCATCGGCTAAAGCCTGTCATGGCGAAGGGGCAATCGTTGTGCTTACCGATATTGATGCTGATGCTGGGAGGATTGCGTCTCGCTTACTGCCATCGAGCGAGTTTATTGCTTTGGACAGCAGCAATGACAGCGCCTGGGATGGCGTACTGGATAGCGTACTTGATCGCTATGGCCGAATCGACGCGCTTGTAAATAATGCTGGCATCGGGATTCGTAAAGGGATCATCGAAACCACCAACGAGGACTGGCATCGCATGATGAGCGTAAATCTCAGCGGCGTATTTTTTGGTATGCGTGCTGCCATTGCGAGGATGCGCGATCGCGGGGGCGGCAGTGTGATCAATATGAGTTCTATAGCTGGCAAAATAGGCCTGCCCTTGAGCCCTGCATACTGTGCATCAAAAGGTGGTGTTACGCTTTTAACTAAATCTGCTGCCCTTGAGTGTGCCGAAAAAGGTTGGCGAATCCGCGTGAATTCGATCCATCCAGGCTTTGTTGATACGCCACTGGTTCAAGCTGCCGTCAAGCACATGCCCGATCCCACTTGGGGACTGCAAGGCCTCATTGAAAAACATCCGATGGGCCGCCTTGGCCAGCCTGAGGATATTGCACAGGGCGTTGTCTTTCTGGCAAGCGATGAGTCCTCGTTCATGACGGGTGCCGAGCTTGTGATGGACGGTGGGTATACGGCTCGTTAGGCATCGCGCAGCAAAGCAGCGTGAGGCTTGTTTGATCGCGCGGCCTATAAAAACTTCTAATCACGGGACCGCTTGTTGACAGCAACCGCTTGATGTCGCCATCGATGATCCGCTCACTATTGCGCAGTCCAGCCCCCTTCAACTGCAATATGCGATCCAGTTATGGAGGCAGCAGCATCAGAGCATAAAAAGATCGTTGTTGCGGCAATCTGTTCGACTGTTACAAATTTCTTAGTAGGCTGCGCTGCGAGCAAGACATCACGCTTGACTTGTTCCTCGGTCAAACCACGCGCCTTTGCTGTATCCGGAATCTGCCTCTCAACAAGTGGCGTGAGCACGTAACCAGGACAAATCGCGTTCACCGTTACACCTTCTTGAGCACACTCAAGTGCAACTGTTTTAGTAAAGCCCATGATCCCATGCTTTGCCGCCACGTAAGCCGACTTAAATGGGGAGGCAACCAGACCGTGAGCAGATGCGATGTTGACAATTCGTCCCCAACGCTGCTTCTTCATATAAGGCATTGCGGCTTTGGTGGTATGGAAAGCAGAACTGAGATTGATGGCAATGATGGCGTCCCACTTAGCCTCTGGAAAATCCTCAACAGGCGACACATGCTGGATGCCTGCATTGTTTACAACGATATCGAGACCGCCGGTCTTATCGGCCACCTCAATCATCATGCGAGCGATATCAGCACCTTGACTCATATCGGCCCCGTCATAAATCACTTTCACACCATAATCACTGGCAAGGCGCTGGCGCAAAGCCTCGATTTCGTGCGCCTCGCCGAATCCGTTCAAAACCAGATGAACACCTTCTTGCGCTAGCCCTTCGGCAATGCCCAATCCGATCCCACTGGTTGAACCGGTCACCAATGCGTGCTTACCTTTTAAACTCATCGCAAACTCCCTTTGCTGGCTATTAAGTTTTAACGGCTACAGGAACGATTGTCGCTCAAGAATCGCCTCGATCGCAGCGATCGATCGACCTGATTGCGAAGGCGGCAAGCCACTCGCTCCCTGATTTGTCCTATCATCAGTTGCTTTATGACGGTTTGATGTCAGCTTCGGGTTTGCTGCGAGGCACCAGTGGGCACATCCGTCAAAGCAAGTGATCACGGAGACACATCATGAAAAAGTTAAAGCTCGATCAACCCGACACTGGCTCTTTCACCCACGATGACCTGCACCAGCAGCCGCGGGAGGAACTGTCAAAGAAGCGCTATGAAAAGGAGTTGAAGCATCTTTTTCTAGAACTCATCAAACTCCAAGAGTGGGTAACCACGACCAAAGCTCGGGTAGTCGTGGTGTTTGAAGGCCGCGATGCTGCGGGCAAGGGCGGTGTCATAAAACGCATTACCGAACCACTCAACCCAAGGGTTTGTCGCATTGCGGCACTCGGTACGCCGTCGCCTAAGGAAAAAACCCAGTGGTATTTCCAGCGTTATGTGGCCCAACTGCCTGCGGGTGGTGAGATCGTATTGTTTGATCGCTCGTGGTACAACCGCGCCGGCGTTGAACATGTCATGGGTTTTTGCTCGGATGAGGAATACAAGGACTTTTTGCACGCCTGCCCCGAGTTTGAGCACTTGCTCGTGCGCTCAGGGATTATTCTCATCAAATACTGGTTCGCGGTGAGCGATGAGGTTCCGGAAGAGCGTTTTCGTGAGCGCACCGAAAACACACTTAAACGTTGGAAGCTAAGCCCGATGGATTTGTTATCGCGTGACAAATGGTTTGAATACTCGCAGGCTAAAAATACGATGTTTATGCACACCGACACGCGTCATGCACCCTAGTATGTGGTCAATGCCGATGTGAAAGAACGAGCACGTCTCAATTGCATCCGCCACATGCTACAAAAAATCCCCTACCACTCGGTAAAACTGCCATAAATTAAGTTAAACAAACGTAAAAAGATTCCGTCGGGCTATGTGCGTCCACCTCTCAACGCGCAAAACATTGCGCCGGACTTCTTCTAGCCTGGCGAACAGCCTGTGCTTGAAGTGAGAAAGCACTTCCCTAACATCCGTTGGAACAACTATTTGTCCTGCATCACCGAAACGCCGTCCCAGCAATCGGCGTGCGGCTTTTTAGGGAAAATTTGCATCGATCGATATAAAGCTTCGCAGCCTTATCGTCGGGGTTCATCTCGAGTGCATCGGCAAAACCTTGTTTAGCATCGCTCAATTTTCCAGATCGATATATCCCAAGCGCTAAGCGGAATGTACGCAAAGCTTCGGCCATGTGGTGATAACTCGTCTCGGTGTGAAAATCGAGAATCTCATACACCGCAACGGGCTCTGTCTTACCTTTAACGACAACCAAATCAATCTCTCGCGCAAAGTAAGTGCCACGAAGCAGCTTATACGTCAATTCACTGATCAAAATCTTGGAACCATAACCTTTGCACGCTGACTCGAGCCTTGAAGCGAGATTCACACCATCACCAATGACGGTGTAGTCCATTCGTTTTTTAGAACCAATATTGCCCGAGATAACCGTATCAAAATTAAGACCGATACCAATGTCAAAGGGATGCTTACCCTCAGCAAGCCTTTTTTCATTCCATTGACGGAGTGTTTTAATCATTGCAATAGAAGCACGTACGGCTCGATCTGGATCATCGTCGTGAGCCATCGGAATCCCGAAGGCAGCCA
>VGHV01000056.1 GCA_016868095.1 Betaproteobacteria bacterium | reverse complement strand
CAATCGTTTCACGCTTGCCGGCCTGAAGACCGAGGTCAAGGTTGCTCGCGCCTTCATCAATCAGTGCATGCTCGAACTGCTCGAGGATCGCCTCGAGGGAGCAACAGCGGCGATGGCAAAACTACATGTTACGGAGCTGCAAAATCGGGTGATCGATGCATGCCTTCAATTGCACGGTGGTTATGGCTATATGTGGGAATACCCGGTTGCTCGCGCCTGGGCCGATTCGCGAATTTCTAGAATCTATGGCGGCAGTAGTGAAGTGATGAAAGAACTCATCGGTCGAACGCTCTGACATTGAGAGGGTATTTGGGCTTTGACATGGGCGTCATTTAGACCCCCTGGGTGCCGACATACACCGCATATAGCGAACGACTTGCTGCCATAAAGAGGCGATTGCGATGCCTGCCGCCAAAACATAGGTTTGCGCAGCGCTCGGGCAGATCGATATGGACCACGGGATTGGCCTGGGTGTCAAACACACGAACGCCATCAAGTCCTTCACCTGTACCCCATCCACACCATAGTCTGCCCTCGATATCACAACGGATACCATCAATACTTCCGGGTCCGGCGTCAATATGGATGCGCCCCTTGCGAAGCGATTTACCGTTTGTAGCGAGTTCATAAACCCGAATGCGTCTTGGGTTTACACCGTTCTCGCAAACATAAAGTTTTGATTCGTCTGGGGAAAAGCAAAGACCATTAGGCATTTTGATATCGTCGATCACAAGTTCGAGCTTGCCGCGAACAGGGTCGATTCGGTAAACATGAGTGGGTAACTCGGCATGCGCAGCCTCACCCTCATAAAAGCCCTGGATGCCAAAGCTTGGATCTGAAAACCAGATCGATCCATCGGATTTAACGATGACGTCATTAGGTGAATTTAATCGCTTACCCTCAAAAGAGTCTGCCAATACCGTGATTGATCCGTCGTATTCGGTACGCGTGACCCTGCGGCTTAAATGCTCGCAGCTCACCAAGCGCCCTTGGCGATCGCGGGTGTTACCGTTTGCACATTGCGAGGGTTGGCGAAAGATGCTGCAACGACCTGAAGCTTCGTCCCAGCGCAGCATGAGATTGTTGGGAATGTCAGACCAGATCAAGCTTCCCAAGTCACCAAACCAAACAGGGCCTTCGGCCCATCGCATCCCACTCACCAGGCGCTCGACCGATGCGGCATTCACGCGCAGCTTCGCATGAGCTTGATCCAAGATTGAAAAGGCAGGGTCTGGATAGCGTGCCGCGAGGCTTATCGCGCGGTCATCAAGGCTTGCGCTTGGCGCTGGGTAGCTGGTCGATGGGTCGCTTGCCGATGGGTAGCTGTTCGATCGGGCGCTTGCCGGTGGGGCGCTGTTCGATGGGGCGCTTAAGGATGGCAGTCGATTCGCTTGAGTGTACAAACTTTGCTGTTCGGCTTGTTCAGGCTTGGGCTTCATGTCTTAGACTCGGTAGTGAGCGATTGTTGCCAGCAAATAAAACCACGGATAAACACAGTATGAATCAATCAAAGCCGAAACACGATGCCAGGGCTAGTACCCCGCGCGACGATCAGCCCGAGGGTTTGCATCGAGGCCTTGCACACTACGGCGATCGGGAGTTTTCGCTTTTTCTTCGTAAGGCCTTTATCAAGGGTGCTGGCTATAGCGATGATGCGCTGAATCGACCGGTGATTGGCATCATCAACACGGCAAGCGGCTTTAACCCCTGTCACGGCAATGCACCTCAGCTGATCGAGGCCATTAAGCGCGGCGTCATGCTTGAGGGTGGACTGCCTGTTGAGTTTCCAACGATTTCGGTCCATGAAAGCTTCTCGAATCCGACCTCGATGTATTTGCGTAATCTGATGTCGATCGATACCGAAGAGATGATTCGCGCCCAGCCGATGGATGCGGTTGTCATGTTCGGCGGTTGCGATAAAACTGTGCCTGCGCAATTGATGGGTGCATTATCGGCCGATGTGCCAGCCATTTCCTTAGTTACAGGCTCGATGCTAACCGGCTCGCATCGCGATCAACGCGTAGGGGCATGTACCGATTGTCGTCGCTTTTGGGCCCGGTATCGCGCACAAGACATTGACGAGCAAGAAATCCGTGCTGTGAATAATCAATTGGTGGCCAGCGTTGGGACCTGCTCGGTGATGGGAACAGCGAGCACCATGGCAATTCTTTGCGAGGTGCTTGGCATGATGGTCCCAGGCGGTGCTTCACCGCCTGCAGTGACCGCAGATCGGATCCGTGTTGCCGAACGCACCGGTCGAACAGCAATTCAAATTGCAAAAGAAGCACGTAAGCCTTCAAGCTTTTTATCGCAACAGTCTTTTGAAAATGCTTTGCGGGTTTTGCTTGCCATAGGTGGCTCGACAAATGGCTTGATTCATTTAACTGCAATCGCAGGCAGGCTAGGCATTGCGATTTCGCTTGAGCAACTCGACGCCATGGGTCGCGAAACCCCGGTGCTTATTGATTTGAAACCCTCTGGCGAGCATTACATGGAGGATTTTCACGCGGCCGGGGGTGTGCCCGTTCTCTTGCATGCCTTGAGACCTTTATTACATTTAGACGCTTTAACAGTCACCGGAAAAACCCTTGGCGAAGTGCTCGACGATCATCTACAACGTTATCCTTTATTTAAGCAGTCGGTCATTCGCTCCATGGATCAAGCCATTTATCCCGAAGGTGGAATCGCTGTACTTAAAGGTAACTTAGCGCCAGCAGGTTGCATCATCAAGCAGTCTGCAGCCTCAGCACATCTTGTCGAACACGAGGGTAGAGCCGTGGTTTTTGAAGGCTTAGAAGATCTTGCCCAACGCATTGACGATCCTGATCTTGAGGTTGAAGCTGACGATATTCTTGTACTTAAACAGATTGGTCCAAAAGGTGCACCAGGTATGCCTGAGGCGGGAATGCTGCCGATCCCCAAAAAACTTGCAAAAGCGGGTGTTAAGGATATGGTGAGAATTTCGGATGGGCGTATGAGTGGTACAGCTTCTGGAACTATTATTTTGCATGTTTCGCCTGAGTCAGCTGTGGGCGGGCCACTCGCATGGGTCCAAACAGGCGATCGGATTCGATTAAGCCTTAGTCGGCGCGAATTGTCCTGGCTGGTTGATGAGGAAACACTCGCACAACGTATGAAAGAAAAGCCACTTCAAGAAGCTATGGCCGACCGTGGTTATCGTCAACTGTTTTTGCGCGAGGTCTTGCAGGCTGAAATGGGGGTGGATTTTGACTTCTTAAGAAAGAAACCTAATCAATGAGCAGTAAATCGCTCACGTAGCATCGTCTTAATGATTTTTCCGTTGGCATTGCGCGGCAAGGTCTCAGGCTCAAAGCAAATCAAAACGGGTACCTTAAACGCAGCAAGTCGCTCGGCAACCCAAGCCTTGAGTGCTTCCTCGCTAACCGACAGCCCTGGTTTGCAGTGCACAATGGCCACTGGTTCTTCGCCAAGTACACGGTGTGGGCGTCCCACCACCGCTGCATCCATGATCGCGGGGTGCTCGTAAAGGGCACTTTCTACTTCTATACAGTAAATATTCTCACCACCGCGGATCAGGATGTCCTTTTTCCGATCAACGATGGTGCAAAAACCTTCGTCGTCAAGTTTTGCCAAGTCACCTGTTTTCACCCAACCGTCGACAAAGGTCTCAGCAGTGGCCTTGGGTTTGTTCCAATAAGCTTTGACCACATTAGGACCCTTGGCCCAGAGCTCGCCCACGCTACCAGTGGGTAGGGCATTGCCTTCATCGTCGCAGACTTTCAATTCGCAATTGGGTAATGCGGGGCCGCAACTATCCGGGTGCGTTTCATAGTCTTCAGCGCTGTGATGTGTGCAAGTCGCGGAGGTTTCGGTCATCCCCCAACCGGTTCCTGCAAGCGCGTGGGGCCATTGTCCACGAATTTGCCGAACAAGTTCTGCAGCGGCTGGCGCACCACCGTAGGAGACAAGTTCGAGCGACGATAAATCATAACGATGACGTTGCGGATGCTCGAGCAGTTGCCATGCGATCGTTGGTACGCCTCCTGCACCGGTGATCCGCTCGCGCTCAATCAATTGCATGGCACGCTCGGCATCCCATTTGTGCATCATGACAATTTTTGTACCAACGAAAAGGGCAGGGCACAAAATTGCCTGGCATCCTGTCACATGGAAAAAGGGTACTGATAGCAGATTGGCGCGTTGTGGCGCATTTGGATCAGGCAAGGGAACCGCCTGACCGCGACGCAAAAAGTTGCGCGCCCCGAGATGGGCAGCTGACCACACCGAGTTGATGGTATTTCGATGAGTTCCTAGTGCGCCCTTCGGATGGCCTGTTGTACCGGAGGTATAAAAAATAGTAGCGTCATCGTCAGCATCAATGGGCTCATCAGGGCAGGGTAAATCTTCAAGACCTGCCCACGCCGACGCTGGCCCTAGGATGGCGTCGAGCCCAACGAAGAGGTGCTCAAGTGCGGGGAGTTGTTCACGCCAAGGCGCAATTCGATCATGTCGTTCGGCATCAACTATCAAAACACGGGCGCCCGAGTCTTCCAACGCATAGTGCAACTCACGGCCAGTCCACCATGCATTCAAAGGGACCGAAATCGCACCGAGTAGTAGCGTTGCAAAAAAACTAACAGGCCACTGCGGGAGGTTGCGCATGGCAAGCGCCACACGATCGCCTCGTCCAACACCAAGCTGCTTTAAATGCCAAGCTAAGTGGATGCTCGCTTTTGAAAAGCTTTCAAAATCAACTCGTTCATCTTCATAGACAAGGAAAATTTTCTCGCTATGTTGCCTGCCATGTAAGAAAACTTCCCGAAGATTCTGCGGGGCATGCTTCCAGACCTTTAGTCGAACCCCGCGGATATCTTTTTCTTCGATCTCAAGCGGCATGCCAGGGGCAGTAAGCTGGCGATTGGCTTCGCTAAGCGATATAGCAGGCCACGATGAATGATTCGCTTTAGATTCCATAATCGATATAGCAGGCCACGATGAATGATGCGCTTTAGATTCCATAATCGATATAGCAGGCTGTGATGGATGGTTCGATGTAGATTCGATCGAGATCGATCAATAAATTATGGTGTTTGAACCGCTAGCAGTGATGGCAGTGCTTCGCTAGCTAAAGCGATGTCGTCTTGGACTTTCAAAAGCACACCCAACGACTGCATCACAAGATCGATGCTTAAACTTTGCGCTGCAAGTACTTGAAGGGCTTGAGCAAAGTCAATGGTTTCGGCAACGCCAGGCTTTTTAAACAAGTCCAAGCCGCGCAAGGCCTGAACCAAGCCAACAAGCTCGGTACGCAAGGCTGCGGGAATCCCCGGTACCTTTCGAGCAACAATTGCGGCTTCGCGCTGCGCATCAGGGAAATCGACCCACTGGTAAAGGCAGCGCCGTTTAACTGCATCGTGAAGCTCACGGGTACGGTTAGAGGTGAGGATGACGAGCGGTGGGTGTTTGGCGCTTATCGTGCCTAGTTCTGGAATTGACATTTGAAAGTCAGAAAGAAGTTCAAGCAAATAAGCCTCGAAGGCCTCATCAGTCCGGTCTAGTTCATCGATCAAAAGAATCGGCGCTTGGTCTTTTGCTTCGATCGCCTGCAGTAAAGGCCTGCGGAGCAAAAATCGTGGATCGTATAAGTCGTTGACCTGCATATCGCCTTGGCGACCAGTCGACTCGGCCATCCTGATCTCAAGTAATTGGCGCGCATGATCCCATTCGTAGGCGGCCTGCGATAAGTCCATGCCGTCGTAGCATTGCAGCCTGATAAGGCGTTTGCCGAGCCAGGCGGCGAGGACTTTTGCGATTTCTGTTTTCCCGGTGCCTGGTTCGCCTTCTAAAAGCAAGGGCTTGCCAAGTTGCAGCGCCAAAAAAAGAGCGGTTGCAAGCCGCCTGTCTGCAAGATAGTGCTGAGCTTGCAGGGCATTCAGTGTTTCGTCGATATCTTTGGGCAACGAGGCTGGGGGGTCCGTTCCTTCTCGGGCTTTTGATGTCATCGATTCCTCGGGTGCATGGCAAAACGGCATTATGGACCGATCGTGGGGGTCATTCGCTGAATCGTCTTCAATGATCGGCTAGGATTGAAACAAGCAAGTCTCATAGAAAGGAAGCAAGTCATGCATCGCATCACCATCACTGTGAACGGTCAAGAACACCACTGCGAAGTCAGCCCCGAGAGCTTATTGGTGAGCTTATTGCGCGAACAACTCGGATTAACCGGCACCCATGTCGGCTGTGATACCTCTCAGTGCGGTTGCTGCACGGTTTTGCTTGACGGTGTCTCGGTAAAAGCCTGTGCTGTGCTCGCGGTGCAGGCCGATGGCTGCTCGATCAACACGGTCGAAGGTCTTAGCAAAGATGGCGTTTTGCACCCGATTCAAGAGGCCTTTTCTGCCTGTCACGGTCTTCAATGCGGGTTTTGCACCCCTGGGATGATGATGACGGCGGCATGCCTGCTGAGTACCAACCCCACACCGAGTGACGAAGAGATTGTTCATGCCATCGAGGGCAATCTTTGCCGTTGTACAGGCTATGTGAACATTATCGAGTCGGTTCGCGAGGCTTCTCGCCTGATCGCCACTCAACAAGCTTAAAACGGAGCATATCGATGAATACAGTCGTGGACCAAGGGCTTGCCGCAAGGTTTGGATCGGGAACATCCCTGCGCCGGATTGAAGACCGTAGTCTGGTGCAAGGCCAGGGACTATTTGCAGGCGATGCCAGCATGACAGGCCAGACCTGGCTTAAGTTTTTGCGCTCTCCAATGCCTCATGCTGTGATCCGTTCAATTGACAGTGCGGCTGCCAAGGCAATGCCAGGCGTGCTTGCGGTGATCACTGGGCAGGATTTGGTGGATGCTGGTGTAAAACCTATTCCCGGTGTTGCAGGTTTTAAGCGTCCCGACGGCGCACCCGCGGCAACGGCCGAACGACGTGGCTTGGCGTATCAGCGGGTTCGTTATGTTGGTGAAGCCCTTGCATGTGTGATCGCCGAAAGTCCGGAGCAGGCGGCGGCGGCCGTGCTTGCCATTGAGGTTGATTACGAGGCACTCGATGGTGTTTCAAATCCTCACGAGGCGATGAAAGAAGGTGCACCGGTCTTATGTGAGGCTGCACCCGATAATATTTCTGCGCTTGCCCGTTATGGTGATGTAGCTGCGGTTGATGCCGCCTTTGCCAAAGCTGCGCATGTGGTGAGTCTGAGCATTGAAAACCAGCGACTCATTCCCGCCCCGATGGAGCCCCGCTCAACACTGGCATGGTATGAGGCCGATACCGGTCGGATCACCATGCGTATGAGCACGCAAATGCCCGCTGGGGTTCGCAATAGTCTTTGTGATGCGGTACTTGGTCTTCCGCGTGACAAGGTGCGGATTTTGGCCACCGATGTGGGCGGGGGATTCGGCGGCAAGACCGGGATTTATCCTGAAGACGTCGTATTAGCCCATGCTGCCCGGGTACTTGGGCGCCCAGTGAAGTGGATTGCCGAGCGCAGTGAGGAGTTTTTATCGGCAACTCATGGTCGGGATATAGATACCTGCGCACAAATGGCCTTGAGTGAAGACGGCAAAGTGCTCGCACTCCGTGTTCATACGGTTGCGAATGTGGGCGCATATGCGCTTGGTTCTGGCGTTGCGATTCAGGTCATGATCGGGCCCTGGGTACAAACCAGTATTTACGATATTCAAACCATCGATTTTCAATATACCGCGGTGATGACAAACACCACGCCAACCGGCCCTTATCGCGGGGCAGGTCGTCCCGAAGCTATATATATTATAGAGCGATTGATGGAGGCTGCAGCACGCAAAGCAGGCATCGATGGTGCCGAACTTCGTCTGCGAAATATGGTTCAACCCGACCAATTCCCCTATAAAAACCCGATGGGGCAGGTCTACGATAGCGGCAATTTCCCTTCGATGACCCGCCAGGCCTGCGCGCTTGCCGATTGGTCAGGATTTGAGACGAGGTATCAGCAATCGAAGCTTCAAGGAAAATGGCGTGGTCGTGGTATTGCCTCTTTTCTCGAGTGGACCGGTGGCAATGCGCTCGAGGAGACCGTACGGGTGACGGTTGCCGCCGACGGCTATATTGAAATTGTGTCGGCGACCATGCCCATGGGGCAGGGTATCGCGACGACCTATGTGCAGCTTGCTGTCGATGCCTTCGGTGTGCCGGTTGAGAAGATTCGTATCGTCCAGGGTGACACCGATCGCGCCGAAGGATTCGGGTCGGCTGGCTCGAGATCGTTGTTTACCGGCGGATCGGCGATTGAAGCTGCTGCGCATAAGGTGATCGATCAGGCTAAAGAAATCGCAGCTGACGCTTTAGAAGTGGGGCAGCAGGATTTGCACTATGCCGAGGGACGCTTTCAGGTTGTCGGTACCGACCGGGGTATTGGCTTGTTTGAGGTGGCCGCTCGGAGCGGCGCCGGACGAATTCAGCTTGATTCCACCACCAAGGTGGCTGCGCCTTCTTGGCCTAATGGATGCCATATTTGCGAAGTCGAGATCGACCCAGACACTATGGAAGTGAGTTTGATCAGCTACTGCTCGATGAATGATGTGGGCCGTGTGGTCAATCCCATGATTGTTCGGGGTCAGCTCGATGGCGGTGCAGTTCAGGGTATAGGTCAGGCGCTCACCGAAGCCATGGTTTATGACGAAAGTGGTCAGCCGCTTTCTGCAAGCTTTTTGGACTACGCCATGCCGCGCGCAGATTTGATTGGGCGCTTCAAGACCGAAATGGACCAAAGCGTGCCTTGCAAAAGTAATCCGCTTGGCGTCAAGGGCGTGGGCGAGCTAGGGACGATCGGCGCCACACCTGCGCTGGTCAATGCTGTTGCCGATGCATTGGCTCGGGCAGGCTTTAGTGAGTCGGCCGATGTCTTGCAAATGCCTTTGAGTGCGCCTCGCCTATGGCAGTTGCTTCATCGCTAAAGCTAGACTGCTCATCAGCTGTTCCGGCGGTACGGGTTTGAAGAGTACTTGTACAGCCGGGCGACCCTCGGTGAGGGACGCCTGGCTTCCCAAGGTTGCGTCACCGGTGATCAGAATCGCAGGAATTTCTTGGTTGAATTCATCACGTAATCGGTCAATCAGCGCTGTGCCGAAGATCAACTCATCAAGTCGGTAATCACTCACAATCACATCGGGTGCGCGATCGAGCTCTTGAATCGCGCGGTCGATCGAGTACGCCGAGTCGCAGCAATAGACTTCAAAGCCGCGTTGTCTGAGCACCATCGCTGTTGATTCAAGAACGGCTAAATCGTCCTCGATCAACAGGATACAAATCTGCCGATTCCTAATCCATGTGCGGGTTTGCAGGCTGACTGCTTCGTGGCTTGAAGCGCTTTTGGGGATGAGATCTTTTGGCCTGAAACGGTCTTGGTCAGCTTCGATGGTAAAGATAGATCCCTGATTTAAAACAGAACGTACTGAAATCTTTAACCGCATAAGCTCGCAGCTTCGCCTAACGATCGCGAGCCCCAGGCCGAGCCCGTCGCGACGATTGCGTCTGGTATTGCTCAGCTGAACATACTCATCAAAGATTGTTTCCAAATGCTCTTGCGAGATACCCATGCCCTCATCGCCCACATGGATCAAGTAGGCCCCGTGTCGAGCCTCTTGTCGATAAGACGTTGTATCGCCCTCAATGATTTCATCCCAAACGCGGATCTGCCCACCGCTTGAATACTTCACTGCGTTATCGACCAAATTAAATAGCGCGCGTCGAAGTAGTTCAGGATCTGCATAGAGTTCACCAGACCTAAGCTGAACCTCCAGGCCTATGCCTTTGGTTTCGGCAATACTTCTAAAAGTAGTGCTTATGGCTTCTCCCAAAGCATGCAGGCCGATCGCTTCGGTGCGCGCCCGGATGTCGCCTGAACGCAGGTGAGAAAGTTCGAGTAAAGCTTCGAACATATCGCGCATGAGTCGTGCCGACATTTCCATCTTGGTGAGCAGATCGCGAGAAGCCGGTGCTAGTCGATGCGTGGAAAGTGTGGCAAGTAGCATCATCATCGCCTGCATTGGTTGCCGCAAATCGTGGCTTACGGCTGCTAAAAAGCGCGTCTGCATTTGTTGTGCAAGCTCAGCGCGTTGGCGCTGGCGCTCCGACTGATCACGACCTTCACGCAAGGCGATCGCCGAGGCTTCAAGTTCACCTTGCATACGCAGTGAAGCGAGAAAGCCCTGATAGAGGCGTGATGAGTTATAGAGCATGAAAAGAAGGAATGCACAAAGTGCAAATGCCATTAACAAGGGATAAGGGAAGTCAGACAGTGCATACCAAAGCGCAAGCGGCACAACCCGTGATGCCGTTGCCGCCACGGTATAGGGTCGATAACCGATCGACACAATCAGCGAACTTACGCTCATGAGACAGCAAACAAAAGTGTAGATCAGTCCTGTGAGTTCGCTAACCGTAGGCAATAGGAAAAATGCAGAAACACTCCAGCTAAGGCCAGCGAGGCTGCCGCCTAAACTTGCCCATTGCCCCCAGCTCTTTGAGCTTTTTGCGCCCGGGTCTGCCATGTACCGCAAATACAAGAGATGTCTCAAGGCTGCAATAAAGCCGCATGATAATAAGAACGCTACTAAAGCTGTGGGCGAAGCACCGTCGAGCCAGAGCAAGGGGCCAATTGCGCCATTGGCTACAAGGCCGCTTGCGTTGGCAGGTCCCATGGCTTTGTAGAGCGCATCGAT
>VGHV01000055.1 GCA_016868095.1 Betaproteobacteria bacterium | reverse complement strand
ATAAAGATATCGGTCTGGGACTTTCCCCAGGTGGTATCGAGTGGTACTTGCCTTTATTTTTTGAACAATGCCATAGTCTTTTAGATTATTTGCCCGAAGACGCACTCGTTGTCTTACACGGCGATGCGCAAGATGCCTTGCAACGCTATCGCCTCGATATGCAGCAACGATATGATTTTTTGAGTAAAGATATCGAGCGCCCCTGCCTCTCGCCAGCCGAATTGATGCTATCGAACGAGGCATTTTTTAATGCATGCCGGGCCAAGGGCCGACTAAGCCTTCCTCGTGATCCCACTGTCAGCTGTCCAGGCCTGCCGAGTGTGGCTGTTGATCGCAAGCGCCAAAGACCTTATGCAGCGCTCGAATCCTTCGTATCAGGCAGTGAGCTTCCTGTACTTGTGCTTGCCGAATCACCGGGCCGCCGTGAAACGCTCTTGCAGGCGCTTGCTGAGCAAGGCATCCAGTGGGAGAGCATCGAAGGCTGGCCTGACCAATGGAACTGGTCGCATGCAAAGGTGTCAGTAGGCCCCTTGCATGCTGGCTTTGTCATCGAGGGCATGGCCGTAGTGCTCACCGAAAACGAGCTTTACGCCCACCTCGCTCGCCGCGGCAAAGGACGACGACGTGAATCTCAGCAAAATATTGACACCTTCATTAAGGACTTGTCAGAGCTTAAGCCTGGCGACCCAGTCGTCCATGTCGACCATGGCATAGGCCGCTACCAAGGCTTGGTTCACATGGACCTTGGTGAAGGCGATAACGAGTTTCTTCATCTTACTTATCAAAACGATACAAGTCTTTACGTACCGGTAGCACAATTGCATTTAATTGGTCGTTACAGTGGAGCCTCCCCTGATGATGCACCCTGTCATCAATTGGGATCGGGTCAATGGGAAAAAGCCAAACGCAAGGCGGCCGAACAAGCGCGCGATACGGCAGCAGAGCTACTCAATCTCTATGCCAGACGAGCACTTCGTGTGGGGCATGCCTTCGGCTTTAAAGTTACAGATTATGAAGCATTCTGCGAGGGCTTTGGCTTTGAAGAAACGCCCGATCAGCTTGCAGCGATTCATGCTGTCGTGCAGGACATGATCGCCCAAAAACCGATGGACAGGCTTGTGTGTGGTGACGTCGGTTTCGGAAAAACAGAAGTTGCCTTGCGTGCTGCCTTTATCGCCGTATCCGACTCTCGACAAGTGGCAATCCTTGCGCCCACCACCTTATTAGCCGAACAACATTTCCAAACTTTTAGTGACCGCTTCGCTGACTTTCCTGTTCGAATCGCCGAGTTATCGCGTTTTCGAGGCACTAAAGAAGTCAAACAAACCATCGAGGCGCTTGCGAAGGGCCAAATCGATATTGTTATTGGCACACACAAACTTTTATCACAGGACGTTAAATTCCCAAATCTTGGTCTTGTCATCATCGATGAAGAGCATCGCTTTGGGGTCCGGCAAAAGGAAGCATTGAAAAATCTTCGCGCCGAAGTTGATGTTTTAACGCTTACTGCAACGCCAATTCCAAGAACACTTGCGATGAGCATGGAAGGTATTCGCGACTTTTCGGTGATCGCGACCGCGCCTCAACGACGTTTAGCAATCAAGACCTTTTTGCGCAAAGAAACCGATGGCATTATGCGCGAGGCGATTCTCCGAGAATTAAAGCGCGGTGGCCAGGTCTATTTTTTACACAACGAAGTAGAAACCATTGAAAACAGAGCCCAAAAGCTTCGTGAGCTAGTCCCCGAGGCAAGTATTGTGGTAGGCCACGGGCAAATGGGTGAACGCGAACTCGAGCGCGTGATGCGCGATTTTCATGCCCAACGCTTCAATGTTCTACTATGCACAACTATCATCGAGACCGGGATCGACGTACCTAGCGCAAACACGATCATCATCCACCGTTCAGACCGCTTTGGCTTGGCCCAATTGCATCAGCTGCGTGGGCGTGTTGGGCGCTCTCATCATCAGGCTTATGCCTATTTGTTGATCCCCGATGAAGCTGCCATCACTAAGGATGCCAAGAAGCGGCTTGAGGCTATTCAGATGATGGAGGAGCTAGGCTCTGGCTTTTATCTTGCCATGCATGATCTGGAGATTCGTGGTGCTGGCGAAGTGCTCGGAGATTCTCAGTCGGGTGAAATGATTGAGGTTGGTTTTTCACTGTACAGCGATATGCTTAATGCAGCGGTTAGATCGCTGAAATCGGGAAAAGAGCCCGATTTAAGTGCACCGCTCTCAGTGGCCACTGAAATCAATCTCCATGCACCGGCGCTCTTGCCAAGCCATTACTGCCCGGATATCCATGAGCGTCTCGGCCTTTATAAGCGACTTGCAGCGTGTGAACATGAAGACGATATTCGTGATCTGCATGAGGAAATCATCGATCGATTTGGTAAGACTCCGGCGCCCACCCAAACCCTTATCCAAAGCCACCGACTTCGCTTATTGGGCCAGTCGATTGGCGTCTCAAAGATCGACGCACACGCCCAAGCGATTGTTTTTCAATTTGGACGTGATGCATCGGTCGAACCTGAGCAACTGATACGATTTTTACAGCGCCGAAAGGATGCCAAAATGCTCGGGCAGGACAAACTTCGCATTGCTGTCGACACCGAGGACTTGGAAAGTCGTAGCCAAAAAGTTCGCGAACTAATCCAGCAATTGAAAGCCGCCTAAGATGAGCTCATTGCAGGAGCAAGCTGACGGGGACTCAGCTTTGATGTTGATACAAGGCCAGTTTGATCGAGCGTGGATCGATACTTGGCTAGGGCCCGATCGACCGCTGCATTTCCCGCAGGGGCTCGAATTTGGGCAGCAACATGCCCTCGTGGAGCAGCATATGCTACTTGCCAGTCCGACTGTAAAACCTGGCAGGCAGCAATTTCGATCTGCATGGGCAAACGAGGCCATCGATATCAATGCTATAGATCCTGCACGCCGTTGGGCCGACTTCGGCATGATCGCGTTTGATATGGATTCCACACTCATTACGATCGAATGTATTGATGAAATGGCTAAGTTTGCCGGCTGTGGTGCCGAAGTTGCGGCAATTACTGAAGCTGCCATGCGAGGCGAGATCAGCGACTATGATGAAAGCCTTCGGCAAAGAGTCAAGCTCTTAAAGGGTCAAAGCCTTTCGATCATGAAACGACTGATTGAGGAAAGACTTGTTTTGAGCCCAGGTGTTGCGAAGTTCGCCCATGCCGCCCGCGAGCGGCAATTAAAGATGATCGTCTTGTCGGGGGGCTTTCACCCGATTGTGGATGAAGTCGCGTCAATGATTCAAGCGGATGCCTGCTGCGCAAATCGACTCGGTGAAGAGCAAGGCTATTTGGATGGCAGCCTCATTGGGCCTATCGTCAACGCTCAGGCAAAAGCGCAATACCTTAAAGACTTTGCCAGCCAGTGGGGAGTCGAGATGCATCAAACCATCGCTATTGGCGATGGCGCAAACGACTTAGCGATGATGGCAACGGCTGGGCTTAGCGCTTGTTGGCGCGCCAAACCACTGGTCGCTGAGCGGGCAGACCTTTCCTTTCTTGGACTGGGCCTTGATGCAATGCTTGAACACTTCGAAGAAACCCGCAGCCCTGCCTTAACACAAGCCTTGCATTCACTGCAAGAAGGACGTATCTCATGAATATTCCTGCCTACAGCCTTTTAATTGCCTGTCTTTTGCCTATCGTGGCTGCAGGTATGCAAAAGTGGGGGGCACGTGATTATGATAATCATAACCCTCGGCAGTGGGCTCAACATATGGAAGATCCTCGCCGCCACCGTGCACTTGCGGCACAGGCCAATAGCTGGGAAGCGCTTATCGTCTTTGCTGCTGCTTTGCTTTTTGCCCTCCACGCAAAGCTCGATCCATCGCTTCGTGATGCACTTTGTATGACTTTTATTGTTGCAAGACTGCTTTATCTCGCCGCGTATTACTACGACAAAGCTTTGCTAAGAAGCATTATTTGGTTTGTTGGCTTTGGCAGCTCGCTTGCCCTCATTGGCAAATCAATTGCCTAGCGACTGGACTTAACAACACTGCCATACAAATCATAATGATCGCTTCTTGTGATTCGTGCCGTGACGAACTGGCCAACCTTTAGGCTTTGATGTGGCCTGAGATAAACCACCCCGTCAATTTCAGGTGCATCTGATGCACTTCGACCCACCGCACCGAGCAGCTCGCCATCCTCGCCTAGCTGTAACGTATCGATCAATATCTGCAGCCGTCGCCCCTTCCACCGCTTTAAGCGCTCGCGACTAATTTCGGCTTGATGCAGCATCAGGCGATCACGACGTTCCTCACGAACATCATCGGGCAAAGCGCCTGGAATCTGATTGGCACTGGCGCCCTCAACCGGCGAGTAGGCAAAACAACCTGCGCGGTCGATTTGTGCTGCGTCCAGAAACTCGAGCAATTCTTGAAACTCCGCTTCGCTCTCCGAAGGAAATCCTGCGATAAAGGTGCTTCGAATTGTGAGGTCTGGACACTGGCGGCGCCAGGACTCAATTCTGCGCAGGACGTCCTCAGCACTAGCTGGCCGCTTCATCAGCTTTAAGATACGACGATTGGCATGTTGAAAGGGAACATCCAAGTACGGAAGCACAAGACCTTGTGCCATCAACTCAAAGAGTTCATCGACGTGGGGATAAGGGTAAACATAGTGCAGACGTACCCACAGCCCTAGTTTGGCAAGCTCTTTGACAAGTTCGGTGAGCCGAGTGCGCACGGGCCGCCCTTGAACAAAACCTGTTCTATATTTAATATCAACCCCATAGGCCGATGTATCTTGCGATATAACCAAGAGCTCCCTGACGCCAGCTCGCGCTAGGGCCTCAGCCTCGCGTAGTACCTCACCAATAGGTCGGCTGACTAAGTCGCCACGCATCGAAGGAATGATGCAAAAACTGCATCGATGGTTACAGCCTTCAGATATTTTCAAATAAGCATAGTGCGATGGCGTGAGCTTCACCCCTGCCTCAGGTACCAAATCAACATAAGGGTCATGGGGCTTTGGCAATACGCGGTGGACATGCGCCATAACCTCATCGCTTGCATGAGGACCCGTCACCGCTAACACCTTGGGATGAAGGCTCTGAACCAGGTTCTCGCCTTGTTCGTTCGTACGCTGCCCAAGGCATCCGGTCACGATCACCCTACCTTGTTCACGAATTGCCTCACCGATGCTATCGAGCGACTCTTGCACCGCTGTATCGATGAAACCACAGGTATTGACTACGACGAGGTCGGCACCTTGATAGTCAGGCGAGATTCTGTAGCCCTCTGCCCTGAGCTTGGTAATAATTTGTTCTGAGTCGACCAAAGCCTTGGGACACCCCAAGGAGACGAAACCTACCGCTGGATCTTTTTTCATACCCGATTACGATTTTCCTTCACCACGATCGCTCGGGTTGGGGCCAGGCCCTTGAAAGGGAAAAGCTTGAAACATATTTCTCGTTTGCTGCTGCATTTGTTCCTGCATTTGGACAAACATATTCTTCGACTGATCGATATAGTTCGCCATCATGGTTTGAAACATCGGTGCTTGACCTGCCATAAATTGGGTCCACAACTCGGGATTGGGCATGGTCTTATTGCCGTCATACAAGACCTTCGACTGATCGGACATTCGAGTCTGAATTTCCACAAAACTTTGTAGCGTCTTTTCGAGATAAGTTCCCATCATCCCTTGCATGGCATGCCCATAAAACCGGATCATCTGGGCAAGCATTTCACTGGAGAAAAGTGGCGTCCCTCCGGCTTCCTCTTCGAGAATAATCTGCAACAAGATGCTGCGCGTGAGGTCCTCACGGCTCTTTGCGTCTTCAACCACAATACGATCGCCAGACAACACCAATTGCTTAACATCACCGAGGGTGATGTAGCTACTTGTCTGAGTATCGTAGAGGCGACGATTGGGATACTTCTTGATCAGTCTAGCTGCTTGCATGCTTATTCATCCCGATTGCAAACCGTTTCAAATGCTGGGGTCAGGACCGAAGACTCCCATGAAGTCAGGATCACCGCGCCCAGCACTATGCATACTTGCGAGAGATTGTCGCCAATCCATCAACCCATGTGCAAACCACCATTTAGCGAAAAGTCTGCGCCAGTTGCAAAACCACCCTCGTCGCTGGCGATCCATGCAACGATTGAGCCAATTTCTTCAGGGGTACCAAGCCGCTTGACTGGAATCCCGGCAACGATTTTTTCAAGTACATCGGGTCTCATCGCCGACACCATATCCGTGCCAATATAGCCAGGCGAAACCGTATTGACGGTAATCCCCTTGTTTGCGACTTCCTGCGCCAGAGCCATCGAGAATCCGTGAATGCCAGCCTTTGCCGTTGAATAATTGGTCTGTCCAAACTGGCCCTTTTGCCCATTGACCGATGAGATGTTGATGATGCGACCAAATCCCTTATCGAGCATGCCCTCGATGACCTGCTTTGTGACATTGAAAAGCGAATTCAAATTGGTATCGATCACAGCTCGCCAATCGTCAACCGACATTTTTCGAAACGTACCATCGCGCGTGATGCCTGCGTTGTTAACGAGTACATCGGGATTACCAAAGTCCGCCTTCACACGATCAAAGGCCTCCTTCGTGGAGCTCCAATCACCGACATTGCCCACCGATGCATGAAACTGATAACCCAGTTGAGCTTGCTCGGCAATCCATTTGGCGTGATCTCGACTCGGGCCGCAACCAGCGACGACAACATAATTTTCTTTGTGCAGCCGCTGACAAATCGCAGTTCCAATACCACCCATACCACCCGTTACATACGCTATACGTTGTGTCATCCCCGTCTCCTTGCTTGTTAATCGATCGTTTTAAGCGCAAACCTGAGCGTCGCCCAATAGCCCGCCCTGTGCATCGTGCCACAGCAATCCACTACCTGCGTCAATCAATCTACTGCCGGCGTCAATCAGTCCGCCAACTACGTCCATAAATTTACTACCTGCTTCTTTCAATCCGCTCGCTGCTTCACATAAGCGCCAGGTGCTTTATCGATGACCGGATAGGCGGCATTGCCCAACACTTTCGGAGCCACACGCTCGCCACCACGAAACTGCGAAAGCCATTGTGACCAATCAAGCCACCAACTACCTTGCCTTTCATGCGCTTTGTTGAGCCATGCGTCTGGCTCGGCAGGTAGATGTTGCGGCGCAGCAGTCCAAAAGCTGCGTCGATTTCTTTTGGCAGCATTAATCGTACCCGCGATATGTCCGCTTGCCCCGAGTACAAATCGCTTCTCACCCCCCAGGTGCTGCGTGCTGAGATAGGCCGATTGCCAAGGCACGATGTGATCCTCCCGTGCGGCAAAAATATAACTCGGCGCATCGATGCCACCGAGATCGATCGCCTCACCCAGACAGGTCAAGCGATTGGGCTGACACAATTCGTTTTGCAAATACATGTGGCGCAAGTACCAGGCAAACATCGGCCCTGGCAAATTGGTCGAGTCGGCGTTCCAGTACAAGAGGTCAAAAGCCGCTGGACGCTCGCCCTTGAGGTAATTATTGACGACGTAATTCCAAACAAGATCGTTAGGGCGCAAGGCCGAGAAGGTCGCCGCAAGTTCCTTGCCTTTCATCACGCCACCGGCACCCAAACTTTGTTCGCGCAAACGCACTTGCTGCTCGTCGATAAAAACCCCAAGCACGCCTGGATGCGAAAAATCAAGAAGCGTGGTTAATAGTGTGAGTGATGCAATCGGATAAATCTTTCGGGCTGCCAATGCCGCGAGTGTTGCGCCAACAATGGTGCCTCCAACGCAAAAGCCGAGCAGATTGATTTCGTCCTGAGCACTGATTTCCTGGACCACGCGAATGGCTTCGATCGCGCCTGTCTCAAGGTAGTCATCCCAGGTCAAATGTCCCATGCTTGCATCGACATTGCGCCATGACAGCATAAAAACTTGCACACCCTCAGCGAGGCAATGCTGCACCAGCGAATTATCAGGCTGAAGATCTAAAATATAGAATTTGTTGATGCAGGGCGGCACCATCAACAAAGGACGCTTTGCCACCTTTTGGGTGATCGGCTTGTATTGAATAATCTCGATCAGTTCATTGCGAAAAACAACCGCACCCTCAGAACTTGCGACATTCTGTCCAACGTCAAAGGCCGTCTCATCGCTTTGAGAAATCCGACCCGCAGCAAGATCGTGAATCAGATTCTCCATACCTTGACGCAAACTTTCACCACCTGATTCAAGCATCCTTTGCTGCGCCTCGGGATTCGTTGCGAGAAAGTTCGATGGCGATGCCGCATCCACCCACTGCTCGGTGGCAAAACGAATCCTATCCTTGGTCTTTTCATCGGCGTCAACGAGCTCAGCGATTCGGGCTATAAACTCGGCGTTGAGCAAGTAGGCTGCTGCGGCCACTGCAAAAGGCCCTTGTCGCCAGGCGCTGTGGCTGAAGCGCTTATCGGATGGGGTGTCGACCGAAGCAGGCCCGCTCATGAGCGCCTGGGCGCGTTCAAGATACTCACGCTGTAATCCACCAAGTGCCTGCGGATCAATGGTCCAAGAAGGAAGTGCTTGCCAGGGTTGCATCACCGAAGCCCAAGCCTGCTGAACTTCCTGAAATCCCATGCCTGTCGGTGTGCCGGGCTTGTCATGGGACGTGTCGGCTTCGGCGCTTGATCGGTTCTGATCTGATGATCGTGCTTTTGCTGCTGATTGCGCCTTGCCGCTGCTGCGCCTCGTTACCATGGCTCAACTCCTTATTAAAAGGTTCAATCATTCCGTTTGCCAAACTTCTTAGAGCATTCGTACAAGTAGCGATACAGACTCTATCTCAAAACCCTTACGCTGGGCTTAAGCGCATCATGCGCGCAAGGCAATCGCCGTGGCAAAACGCCCACCACCGGACTGTCGTCGATGTGAAAAAAAACGCGCACGATCATGCCAGGTACACCAAAGTCCACCACCCACCGCTGTCACCCCGGCCTGCGCAAGGCGACGACAGGCAAGCGTAAGCAAGTCACCCAGCCAGCGCTGTTCAGCCTTGTGAGCCGGGCGTGGTCGGAAAAAACTGGCTTCTCGCTCCTGCGCCGGGAAGGCCGTCAAAACATCCTCGCCCACTTCAAAGGCGGCAGGGCCAATACATGGGCCAATCCATGCGAGCAGACAAGCATTTGGCTCGGTAGCATCTCGCATCGCTGCAACGGCCGACTCAATAACGCCTGCCGCCAATCCCCGCCAACCCGCATGAGCCATGCCGAGCGCCCTACCTCTGGCATCTGCCAGAACAATCGGAAGGCAATCCCCGGTCAGCATGACCAACGATTGCCCGACTTTGGTGAGCACGGCCGCGTCAGCTAAGGGCAAGGCTGTGTCTGCGCGATCCAAATCAGCTGATCGAAGACAATCTGAACCGTGAACCAGCCGCAAGTATCGCGCAGGCGCTGGCAGGTACTGAGCCAGCCGTTTGCGATTCTCGGCGACATGCTCTGGACTATCGCCTTGGCTAAGTCCGAGATTCATCGATGCGAAAACACCTTCACTCACACCCCCGTGCCGATTGCTGCACAACACCATGTAGCGCTCGGCCAATCGTGACGCTTGCGCGCGAGCCTCAGGCTCATGCATGGGAAAAGCGAAATCCCATGTGGGGCGTAGCCAGGAATCTGGCAAAGGCCTAGGGTTTTGAAAACCACGCTCGATCGAAGTAATCATGGCGTTAAGTCGGAGTGCTCATGGCTTCAAGTCCCTGCGTCGATGGCTTTAGGTCCCAGAGTTTTGCAAGCTCTGCCATCGATAGCACCGGAAAGTCAAGATCCCAGGGGGCGGGGCTGAAAAGCCTTAAGGCATGTTGGGTTTTGGGATGCGGCAGCTGCAGCAGACTCGCGTGAAGCGCCTGTCCACGCATGATCAATGGTTCCAAACCCGAAGACTCTGCGAGCAACATACGATCGGCAGCAGGACGACCGTAAACAGGATCACCCACCAGCGGAAATCCCTTCGCGCCCAAATGCACCCTAATCTGGTGCGTTCGACCGGTTTCAAGTTTGCAACTTAGTAAGCTCACCGATTGGCCCGAGGCGAGCTCGCGCTTGGCAATGAAACGAATCGCGGTTGTAGCTGTCTTGGCTGAAAGACCGTGACAGGCCATTTTCACCCGCGAGACTGGATCTCTACCGATAGGCACATCGATTTGTAAACCGTTGAGTCTGCTGGCGTCGCCATGGACCAAGCCAAGATAAACGCGATCGGTCAGGCGGGCCGCCAAGCATGCTTGTAAGGTCATCAGACTTTCCTCCTCAAGCCCTATCATCAATAAGCCTGAAGTGTCGCGGTCTAAACGATGAACAATACCTGCACGAGGAAGCGCTGCAAGTGCAGGACGCCAATGCAAGAGACCATTCATTAAGGTACCGCGCCAATGGCCTGGCGCCGGATGAACAACCAGGCCAGCAGGCTTATCGACCACCATCACCTGCTCGTCCAGATGAGCGATCGTTAGGTCGATGGGATCTGGGCTGAAGGCATTGGAGGCCTCCAAAGGCTGCGGCCATACCTCAAGCGTTTCGCGTCCTGACAATTTCTGTGCGGGGCTGCAAAGCGCCTTGTTGACACGAACCGCGCCAAGTCTTATCCAGTCCTGCACACGGGTGCGCGATACGCTGTGGCCCGCCTGCTTCATACTGTCGGTGAGAAAACGGTCAAGCCGCAGGCCCCTACCTGGTTGGGCGCTCCATTGCAGCGGGCCTGAGACGTTGGCTACCTCATCTTGCATGGTGCATCATCCGTATAATCAGAT
>VGHV01000054.1 GCA_016868095.1 Betaproteobacteria bacterium | reverse complement strand
CGCCAAGCGCTTCGCAAAAAGCAAGCTTTTTCTCTGGCTCAATCGGCTCAATGCTTAACGAGGGCGCTTCAAAGGCAAGGTCAAAACGCAAAACAGGCCGACTGATAGAACTCGGTGTGAGGTCGCGCTTAAGCCTCACAAGACCTTTAGCACAGTCCTGCACAACAAATCCCTGGTGCTTCGCCACGCCGCCAGCTGCAAGCCAGGCAGCACATGCCCCGAGGGTCGGATGCCCTGCAAATGGCAGTTCTGTGGTCGGTGTAAAAATTCGAACTTTATAGTCAGCGGTTGCATCGCCAGAGCGCATAAGAAATGCGGTCTCCGACAAATGGGTCCACGAAGCGATCTGCTGCATATGCGCGCTTGAGAGCTCATCAGCATCATGAACAACCGCAAGTGGATTGCCACGAAAACTCGATTCGGCGAATACGTCAACCTGGCTGAAACGAAGCGATACGGTAGACATTGCTTGGATATGTTGATTTACACAGTCAAACGTAAGACAGCGCCCCGACTTTCATCGGTAAGCATATAAATTTCTCCGCTTGGACTTTCCCTGACATCACGCACACGTGCATTTAAATCGGTCAGCAAGCGTTGCTCACCGACAACCCGATCACCTTGTAAACGTAAAAACGCCAGGCATCGCTCCTTGAGTGAGCCGATTAGCATGCCACCACGCAAACTCTCAAGCGGACTTCGGTGAACGAAGCAAAGACCCGAAGGCGCAATGGAGGGAATCCAATAGTGTACCGGCGCTTGCACATCAGCGCGCACGGTTCCTTCACCGATCTTAAAATTAGTAACGTACTCGCGACCATAAGTAATCACAGGCCAGCCATAGTTACGACCTGGACGAATGATGTTGAGTTCATCACCACCCTGGGGTCCGTGCTCATGCATCCAAAGACTTTGTTGCTGGGGATGCAAAGCCAAACCTTGAGGATTTCGATGCCCATAGCTATAAATTTCAGCAAGTGCATCGCCTCGTCCAAGAAAAGGATTATCTTTGGGAACACTGCCATCCAAGCCAATTCGGATGACTTTGCCAAAATGGTTGTCGAGGCTTTGGGCAAGCTTAGCCTGCGAAAAGCGCTCCCCAAGCGAGGCATACAAAAACCCATCGGAACCAATCACAAGCCTGCAACCGAAGTGGTGCCGACCTGATGGATCCTGCTTTTGCGCAAAAATCATTTGCACCTTGCTTAGCGTCAAGCCTTGTAATTGAGCGCGAAAAATTGCAGTTCTTGCGCCCTGGTCTGTGGTCTGTGCGAGGCTGAAAAAAATCGTTTGATCACTTGAAAAATCACGTGATGCGATGACATCGAGCAGTCCACCTTGACCCGAAGCGTGCACTGCGGGCAGTCCTTGAATCGATGTTGAAATTTGAGCAGTTTGTCCTTGAAAGCGCAAAAGACGCATACGTCCCGGCCTTTCAGTCAGGAGTATGGAGCGGTCGGGCAGAAAACAAAGCGCCCAGGGATGCTCTAAACCCTCATACACTGGGAGTGCGCGTAAGCCAGTTTGATCCTCTAAGAAGGGGCTAAATTGAGCCTGTGTCGTTTGCGGTAAAGCCTGCCGATGCAAGAGCAGTCCCCCTGCCGCAAGACCAGTTTGTAAAGCAAAACGCCTGCTAGGATTCATAAGGGCCGTTGATCCTTGAAAAATACTTAATGCAATTTGACCCTTGGTTCGGTTCTTGATGCGATGATCCGTCCCAAGGTAGTGAGCGCGGTTTTGGCGAAACCATGAAGCGCTAACTCGTGCATTTTATAAAGCGATAAGTACATCCAGCGCGCAAATAGCCCTTCTAACCACATATTGCCGCCAACAAAATTACCCATTAAATTGCCCACGGTTGAATACTCACCCAGCGAAACCAATGAGCCAAAGTCTCGATAGTGCCAGGGCTTAAGCGGTTGGTTCGCAAGCCTGCGCTGGATTTGATGCACCAAAAAACTCGCTTGTTGATGGGCCGCCTGTGCGCGCGGCGGCACGAGACTTCCCGCAGGTTTACCTAGCCAAGGGGCAGCGGCGCAATCGCCAAGCGCAAAAATCGAGGGATCTGAGAGCGATTGCAAGCCTTCGTTGACGAGAATTTGGTGGATGGTGTTGCTTTGAAGACCCAGTTGGCTCAAAAACTCAGGCGCCTTTACACCCGCGGCCCAAACCACCATCTCAGCAGGAATCAATCGCTCATCGCTAAGCCGAACAGCTCGCGGCAGGATCTCAGCAACCCGAGCGTTTAGATGCACTTCCACATCAAGGCCTTGCAATAAGCGCAACGCTTTGGCCGATAAGCGCTCGGGCAAAGCGGGCAGGATGCGATCGGAAGCCTCGATCAAATGAATCCGGATATGTTTGTCCGGATCAATGTTATCAAGACTAAATGAAACAAGCGCCCGGGTTGCGTTGTGAAGTTCGGCGGCAAGCTCAACGCCTGTTGCACCTGCACCCACAATGGCCACTTGTAATTGATCGGGGCCTAAGGCCTCGGGCTGGGCATGGGCCCGCAAAAAAGCATTAACAAGACGTCGATGAAATCGATCGGCTTCTTCGGTGCTCTCAAGTGCAACCGCATGCTCGGCAACGCCAGGAGTACCGAAATCGTTGGTACGGCTACCCACTGCAAGCACAAGTACGTCATAAGGAATAGATCGCTGCGGTACGATCATCTCACCTTGCTCATCGTACACAGGTGCAACGACAATGTGTTTTGCCTCGCGATCGATACCTCGCATTTCACCCATGCGATATCGAAATCCGTGCCAATGTGATTGCGCGAGATAATCGAGCTCATGCACATCAAGGTCCATCGTGCCTGCCGCTAATTCATGCAGGTGTGGCTTCCAAAAGTGGGTACTGCCACGTTCAACCAAAGTCACCGAAGCACGCCCTTTGCGGCCCAAGCTATCGCCAAGCCTTGTAACAAGCTCAAGCCCCCCTGCGCCACCACCGACCACAACGATGTTTGGTTTCGACATTCCTGCACTCCGTAAGCATGCCCGACTGAAGGCGTGTTTAGCTTATACATCAGAGATGCAGCAGAACCTTAACAAATGAGTCCCCATTAGCCACACCCTCCGATATGCTTACTCATCCCCACGGCCAGACAAACCATGCATGACCAAATCCACGGATCAGATCCCAAGCCCAAATCTGATCCCTGTCCCGAATCTGATCCGCGTCTCGAGGCATTGCCACGTCCCGAGTCAATGCCACGTCCCGACCAAGGTACTCGAAAAAGCGAGTCCTCACGCAAGCCCTCGCCGCGATTGCTCGCGATTTGCGCAGGAAAGGTAAACCCTTATCACCATCTTAAAAGCGCGATGATCAAGAGCGTTATAGGAAGCATTGAATCACCAACGCAAGTTGCGCTTGGTCGTTTAGGCCTTTTAGGCGATGAACAAGCCGAAGTCGGATTGCATGGAGGTATTGATCAAGCGATCTACATGTATCCGGTTGAGCACTGGGCATTCTGGCAGCAGCAACGTGCCCTGCTGGGCATCAACGAGGCGATGGCCTTTGGTTTTGTGGGGGAAAACCTAAGTATCGAAGGCTTGCTTGAAGACGATGTGTCAGCCGGCGATCGACTAAGCATCGGAGACGTCTTACTACAAGTCACAGGACCACGAATTCCTTGCATCAAATTCAACTGGCGCATGGGCTATGCCAAAGCGTCTAAGCACATGATCCAAAGCGGCCGCTGCGGATGGTACTGCTCGGTGTTGCAAACCGGGGTGCTCGTGCCAGGTGCAAGCATTCACCTGCTGCCTGGCCGAAAACTCTTGAACATTGCAGATCAGTTACGTCTACAACAAAAACATATCGATCGCCAACTCGAACTTTTTAAATGACGCAGGATTTATTAAGCCGAAACTTTTCCTGGCTCGCCATCCGAGGCTAATAAAACTGATTCATAAGCCGAAAGCGATGGCGCACCACCGGTATGGATAAACAAGACCTTGTCCTTGGGCCCGAAATAAGACGATCGCGCTAATCCAATCATCCCAGCAACGACCTTACCGGTGTAAACAGGATCGAGCAAGATCGCCTCGGTTCGTGCCATAAGCTTGACCGCTTCGATCATCATGGGATTAGGCAGCGAGTATTTCGGTTGCCAATAACCTCCGATTGACTTGACCTTGTCACGGGGAATCTCAAAGCCGCCAAGCAACGCGGCAACAGCACAGGCTTCTTTGTAAACCAAGGGCTCTTGTTGCTCGGGATCCCTGCTAACCCCAACCCCTGTAATCGGTATATCGATATGATTACCGACAAAACCTGCGACTAGACCGCCATGGGTCCCCGAACTTCCCGACCCGACGATCACATGATCAAAGCGCAAACCCATGTCAAAGCATTGTTGTTGTAATTCCTGGGTGCAGGCAACATAACCAAGGCCACCGAGTGCATTGGATCCACCCCCCGGAATAATATAGGGCCGCTTTCCTTTTGCCCTTAAAGCTGAGGCTAAGGACTCCATCGCTGCACCCATATCGGTACCGGCGGGTACGACGGTGATCGAATCGATACCCATGAGGCGAAAAAGAAAATGGTTACCACTTGCCTCAGGGTGGTAGCTATTGGGGACCCTCTCCTCGATGACCACATGACACTCAAGGCCCTCTTTGACCGCAGCAGCGAGGGTGATTCGACAATGATTGGACTGCGGCGCACCGCAAGTGATCAAGCAATCAGCACCCTTTGCAAGCGCATCGGCCGCCAAAAATTCAAGCTTGCGGGTCTTGTTGCCACCAGGTGCCAGCCCCAACATGTCATCGCGCTTAACCCAGAACTCAGGCCCACCCAGAGCAGCGCTAAAACGCGGCATAGCTTCAATCGGCGAAGGTCCTTGCGTGTATGGGCGGCGAGCAAATCGGCTTAAGTCCATCAAAATCCCCTGTAAAAGTCGGTCATCTGCTATCTTAGACCTGTGTTGCCAACCTAATTTCCGATTCTTTGCTATGAAACACTGCCTCGCTTTAACAACCTTGGAAGATCCTTGTTACAGAAAAATGCGCTTGGCTGCCAAGTTGAGCGCCTTTAGCCTGGTATTTGTGACAAGCGCCAGCATGGCTCAACCGAAATCGGAGCCAAAAATTGAAAATGCTGATGCCATGAAGGGTGCCACTGCCGCGATGAACACTATGGAGTTCAAGCGCGCCATCGATACACTTAAGCCGCTTGCTGACAAGGGCGATCCCAATGCCCAGTTCAATTTGGGTGCTATTTACGCCAATGGCAGAGGGGTTCCTGCTAACCCCAAAGAGGCGGTCCGCTTATATCGCCTCGCTGTGGCAAAGGGTCATTTGGGCGCCATGAATAACCTTGCCTTCATGCTTAAAACAGGCAGCGGTACTGATAAAAATGAGCGTGAGGCTTTGAGTTTGTACGAAAAAATTATGGCTTCGGAGCGCGATGATCCCGGCGCAAAGGCTATGAAAAATGTCGCTGCCAAAAATATAGAATCGATCAAGGGCTGTTTGGCGCTCCCTAATGGCTGCGAGTCACTTCCAGCCACCGAGCGCGGAGCACGACGCTCGCGCGATTAATGCAAGATCTTCGGTCGATTGATCCGAGGGCATCGCGCGATTGATTTATCGCATTCAGGCAAGCATATTGAGCTTAAACACGGGGCGATAGCTGCCAACTGCGTCACCCCTTACATTGCGAATCGGGCGGTCAATGAGCTCTTGTAATTGTTTCTTTTGCTCGTTGTCACCGATCCCAAGCTGGCGAAAAATTTCAACAACGATCCAAGTCATGGCTCGTGGGTTTCCATCGGCAATTTTGATAGCAATGCCTAAACCACGACTTCTCACGCCGATTGCTTGAACAGCTTCGGCACCAGCCTTACATACCCAGTCACCAGCGCCGATATTCATCAACGCAAGATCACTTCGATCTGTGCCAGAAACAAGTTCTGGAAATTGGGTCATGGCTGCAAAACAGCGCTGCGGTGCATCACCATAAACCATTGCAAATGATTCGGGCGATTGCTCAGCGGCCATGACTGCAAACAATTGTGCTAACGCTGGCAGCGGCATCGCCAGATTGGGCGCTGCACAGCCGTCAACGCCAAGCTTAAAAGCCTTATCACGGCCCAAAGCCTTCGCAAGCGAATCTCTAATCCTACGCTGAAGCGGATGCTCCATCGCCACATAATCATCAATGGGCTCGCCTTGATGCAAACAGGCAGCAAGAAATCCGCTATGTTTTCCTGAGCAATTGTTGTGGAGCTCGCTAAAAACCTCATCAGCCTTGGGCAAGCGCCCTGATTGCGTGTAGGCAATCGGCACCTGACAGCCACAAAGCAAATGCCTGTGTTCAAGACTGCAATCGGCAAGCATCGATCGAGCAAGCTCCACATGTTTCTCTTCGCCCGAATGACTTGCGCACATCAAAGCAAGCTGTGGCAAACCCCATCCGCGGCGCTCAAGCCCACCCATTGCCACAAAAGGCGCCGCTTGAAAGGGCTTAAGTGAAGAGCGCGTAAAAATTTCACGCTTGATATCCCCGCAATAGGCGATCACACGGCCACACGAACCAACAACGGCGATCGAGCCGGCATGCTCGGATTCGGGAACGTCCGCGCGAAGCACTTCAATCAAGCTTGTAGCTGACATTTACTGCCTGGCCCCTTTGGAAGTCATCCAAGTGAGTCCGATCGCCGGTCCGAGGATGAGGAGTGAAAACATAATCATTTGAAGATTACTGACTGCCAGCACACCACCTCCCGGCGCAGCCAACACAAAGCCTCCCAGGCAAAGGGCTACACGAAGCGGCCACTCCATATTGCCGCAAGCACGCATGTCACCTAAACCAAAGAGATAACCTTGTAATCCAGCACAAATAAAAACAATCCCGAAGATTGCAGTCAGAACCAAGATCAGCGATTCATGCAAATCGCCTTGCAGGACGAAGGCTGGATTCAATACGAAAAAGAATGGTAAGAAATAAATAATACTTCCCACCGTCATGGAGGCCCAACCTGTCTTCATCGGTGGCGCACCAGCAATACCGGCAGCAGCAAAGCTGGCGATAGCGACTGGCGGTGTAATCGATGACAGCATGCCCCAGTAAAACACGAACATATGGACTGCAACCTTATTCAAGCCTGCCTTTTCGAGTGCGGGACCAACCAAAATTGCAAGAAAAATATAGCAGGCTGTCGTGGTCAGTCCAAGACCGAGCACCAATGAAGTCAGCGCAGTCATGCCAAGCAGCAAAAAGACGTTATCGCCAGCGATGGTCAATAAATCATTCGCCAAACTTGAGATCACGCCCGTCAGCGAAAAAGCGCCTATCAATAAGCCGCAACCAGCCAGGATGCCAATGAGTTCGACAAATGTTTTGCCGTTGACTTCTAAAAATTTCAGTACCGAAGACCAGCCCCACTTTTCCTTATTGAAAAGCTGATTAAGAAGTAAGAGTAGTGCTGTGGCGTAAAAAGGCGCGTGGCTCTCGCGCTTCATTACAAGCAGCATAAAAATCAATAAAGCCACGGCAAAGGCGTAATACCAACCTTCTCTAAATGTTTGCTTAAGGCTAGGAATGTCCTCGCGAGCGAGACCCTTTAAGCCATGGCGGGCCGCATAAGCATCGACTTGCATAAACAAGCCGAAGTAATAAAGCGCTGCAGGAATGATCGCTGCTAAAGCGACCATGCCATAACTGACACCCAAAAATTGGGCCATCACAAATGCAGTAGCCCCCATGACAGGGGGAGCAATCACAGCCCCGGTGGATGCACAAGCTTCAATCGCGCCGGCATAGGTTGGGGAAAAACCAGTACGTTTCATGGCTGGGATTGTCATAGTTCCAGCTGTGAGAACGTTACTGATAATACTTCCCGACATCATCCCCAACAGTCCGCTTGCAAAAATGCAAACCTTCGCCGCACCACCCCGAAAAGTGCCGCATGCGGCAAAAGCCAAATTGATAAAGAACTTACCTGCTCCCGTCATCATCAAGGCTGTGCCGAAGACGAGAAAACCAATAACTGTCTCAGCAAACGCCTGCAAAGGGATTCCAAGCAAACTCTCGCTTGATAGCATGTGGTAAGCAGAAGCCTGTGCTGCCGATGACTCCGTACCCTTAATCGGGCCCAACCAGGCTGAATCAGCAAACAATGGGTAAAGGGTGAAGGGGAAAATGCTCAGAACCAGTCCCCAACCACCTGTCCGCCGAAGGCCTTCCATCAATATGGCCCACATCAGGAAGCCCGCGATGACTACAGGTTCGGGAGCACCCGTAAACTCCCACCCCAGCTCTGCAGCGCTTCGAACACTCAACATGAGCATCGCTGATACCGCCACGGTCAGCCCAAAGAGCAACTGGTCGTACCATGCCACGCGGTCAAGCGCTGCCTTTTCATGTCCTGGGAATACGATGAACACAAAAGGCATCATCAGCAAGACCAGACCATAGTAGTACTCGGTGTTAAGCGGGGTAAAGCCTACAAAAAAACGTAAAACAAATTGCTGATTCAAGCAAAGAAAAATGGTGGCGGCAGAGGCCACCAGTAACGCGTAGCGCCAAAATCCGGATAGCCGCCGGGTCCGAATAACCTCGGACTCAGCGGGTGCCCCGTGCGGATCTTGAATCAGGACCTGGTCGGTCTTTTCGGCGACCGGACCTGAGGCGCCCGTCATTCGAAGATCACATCCAAGTTAGCCTTTCGCAGGCCTGCCGCGCGAGCGCTCATCCAGGCTTTGCGAAACGCCTCTTTGTCCTCCGGAGGATTAGTCTTCATGAAGTCATTCCAGGTTGCCTGCAAAACTTGCTGGCGCTTCACAACGGCTTGCTGATGAGCCTCAGCATCAGCCGTCCACGCACCTGACTCTTTAATAGCTTTGACAGCACCATCGTGATAAGGCAAAGCCCAAGTGAGGTCTTGGCGCTTTAACTCGAAGCCGTCAATGCCCGGTGTTGTATCTTTATAAACATCATAGTGAATAATCATCGACTTGGTTATGCCGTAAACGATCTCTGCAGATTGCGCAGCATAAGCCATTACGATGGGATAGGGGTAACTTGGCAGTGATGAGGGATTTTGGGGACTAATGCCCGGGCCACAAGTGGCAGTGTGCGAGCCGTAGTAAGGACTCACTTTTTTTAAACGAGCCCATCCCTCTTTATCTGAGGCGGGTGTCTGCGGATACACTAGTCCTCGGGGGGAAGCTTCCGCCTCCTTGGCCTGTCCCGATATTGTGGAGGCAATAGCCGCATCCACTTCGTTATTGATTATGCCCTTCCACATCGCACCGTAACTTGAAAATTCCACAAGTTTCACATCTTTTGGGGTCAGGTTACCAAAAGCAAGCACAGCGAATGCGTTCTGGTTCAATGCAGGCGAACCTACCACGACACCGATTCGTTTGCCTCGTAGATCCTTCACTTCCTTGACGCCTGTATCTTTTGCAACACCGAGCGAAATCGCATTACAGGAGGTCGATGAGAGCATCAAGCGAAGAGCCTGTGGCCCCCACTCCTTCGTTGCAAACTCTAGAACACCTTCCTGTGCAAAATATGCACCGACACCCATGAACGAGGCTTGCGCCCGGTTGGCCTTTAGCGGCGCAAGGCGGGCCACGTCATTTCCTGCAGGCAAGACACGCACATCGCTGCCTTGCTTATCCTTTAACATTTTTCCGATGGCAACCCCCATGTTAAATCCTGACGAACCGGTGTCGTAAGCCGTCACGGTAATGGTTGCGGGGAGCTTAAGGTTTTGCGCCAATAATGAAGGCGAAGTGGCAAGTAGTCCGACCGTCGCCAAGGCGTTGAAAAGTTTACGGCGTGTGAATCCGGGCAGTGAAAGGCCATCGTTAGTCATGATTGGGTCTCCTCATAGATTAGGTTCACACACACCTAAATATCCCGTGTGAACGCTGGGCCAAAGACTACCTCAAACCAGACGGCTTACCGAGCAATATCAGCGAAGTCAGCTGATGATCCATTTCAAAACTTTGCTTCGCTTTTCGAAACCAACCGGTTTATCCGGTGCCTGCACCATTCGCGTTTCCTGAGGCAGCCAATCGCCCATATCCCAATCGTGGGACAAAATCCTCGTGCCTGGCTTTAAGGCCTTTAAGCGGGGACGCAAGGCAAGATTCACCGCCGGAAGCAAATAAAGCGTTATGACCTCAGCATGGTTGAGATCTGTATCAAAGAGATCACGAACTTCAAAGCGACAATAGGCTTGTAGGCCTTCATCATATACGAGCTGCTGAGCCCGGCGCACAAGACTTGGGTCCAAATCCACACCCAATCCCAACACCCGGTAGCGACGCGCCGCCGTACGTACGATTCGACCATCGCAACAGCCCAGGTCGATTAAGCGGTCCCCAGGTTTAAGTTGAGCCATCTCGAGCATCGCATCGACCACAGCCTGAGGTGTTACAACATAAGGAACGTCTTGGTCCTGCTCCAAGGCAGGTGGCGCCTGCGCGACAACGCGTTGGGCCACGAGGCTAGGGCTGCTCGCCGCGCAAACCCTAAGAACATCCCGGCGCTGCAAAGCTTTTCTACCAACCGATTGCTGCACCATCGCTTCGGGGATCTGAGCCACCCGCCAAGACTTTCGTAACAGGATCAATAACAATGCCATGCGCATGACCTGCCAATTCGTTCCACGCACCCCAGCGATTCAATAAATGTCCTCTCGCTTCCAATGCGTCGATCGTTTCCTTTGGAAAACGACTTTCGATATGTAAAGTGTCTCTTGATTCACCTAAAGCAAAGCGGCCAGACAACCACCTTGGGGTCTCAAGCGCCTGCTGGA
>VGHV01000053.1 GCA_016868095.1 Betaproteobacteria bacterium | reverse complement strand
TTTGGTAAACGCGGACGTTGATACGGGAAGTCAGGCGAGGCGCTGCTTTAAGAGCGCGATGACATCCTCAGGCGACAGGCTTTCAGTTTGCAGCCCGCGACGTGCTGTGAGTTCGACTTCACCTTTGGCAAGTCCACGATCGCCGATCGTCACCCGCCAGGGGACACCGATCAGTTCCCAATCGGCAAACATCACACCAGGTCTTAAATCGCGGTCATCGAAAATCGCATCGATTCCTGCCTCTCGCAAAGCCGCATAAAGGTTTTCACTCGCCACACGAACCGCCTGGGATTTGTTCAAACCCAAGGCCAAGATCACCACGCTAAATGGCGCAATACTTGCGGGCCAAATCATCCCTCGATCGTCATGATTCTGCTCGACGGCAGCCCCAAGCAAGCGGGTCACGCCGATGCCATAACAGCCCATCTCCATCAACTTCTTGCTGCCGTCCTCGTCAACGAACAAGGCTTGCATCGGCTCGGCATAACGAGTGCCCAGATAAAAAACATGCCCTACTTCAATGCCACGGCAAATCGAAAGGCGTCCCTTGCCATCGGGCGAAGGGTCGCCCTCACGCACATTGCGTAAATCGGCAGTGAGCGGTTCGGGCAAGTCTCGACCCCAGTTCACACCAACCCAATGAAATCCGGCCTGATTCGCACCACAGACGAAATCGCTCATCATGGCAACCGTGTCATCGACGATAAGTTTTACTGGTTTGAGGGTGTTGACTGGTCCGAGATAACCGGGTTCGCAACCGAAATACTCAAGAATTTCTGCCTCACTCGCAAAGCGAAATCCCGACAAACCGGCTAGTCTGCCCGCCTTAACCTCGTTGAGTTCGTGATCACCACGCAGCAGTAGCAAATAGATCTGAGCCTTTGCGCCACTTGCCGCCTCCTCGGGGTCGACGGCAAGTACCAGCGATTTGACGGTTTGGGCCAAATCAATGTTGAGATAGCTTGCAACATCCTCGCATCGCGCCTTGCCGGGCGTTGCCACTTGCTGCATCAAGGCAGCTGGCGCCTCACGCGCCAGAAGCAAGGGCATCGCCTTGGCAAGTTCGATATTGGCTGCGTAATCCGAATCAGGGCAATAGGCAATGAGATCTTCGCCGGTATCGGCGATAACCTGAAACTCATGACTTGCTGAGCCGCCGATTGCCCCAGTATCAGCAGCAACCGCACGGAAAGCAAGGCCCATACGCTCAAAAATTCGCTGGTAGGCATCAAACATACGCTGATAAGACGCTAAAGCGCCTGTTTGATCACGGTCAAAGGAGTATGCATCCTTCATGGTGAACTCACGGCCGCGCATGACGCCAAACCGCGGCCGACGCTCGTCGCGGAATTTGGTTTGAATATGATAAAAATTCTTTGGCAAATCGCGGTAACTGCGCAGTTCAGCCCTTGCGATATCTGTAATCACCTCCTCAGAGGTCGGCTGAATGATGAAATCACGTTCGTGCCGGTCTTTGATACGCAAAAGCTCAGGCCCATATTTTTGCCAGCGCTGCGATTCCATCCACAGTTCGGCTGGTTGCACAATCGGCATCAACAATTCAATGGCGCCTGCCGCGTCCATCTCCTCCCGAATGATCGCTTCAATTTTTCGAATCACCCGCAAACCCATGGGCATATAGTTATAAATTCCACCAGCTAGTTTTCGAATCATCCCCGCACGGGTCATCAATTGGTGACTAACAACCTCGGCGTCGGCGGGTGCCTCACGCAAGGTGGCAATGTGGAATTGGCTAGCTCTCATCAATAAGCACTCTTCAAACGGGTGGCCTTAGACCCAAGACCAAGGAGGATCGATCGATTCTGCATAAGAAACATGTTCAGTTGCCAGGTCGATGGATATAATGACTTGCATTCTAAGGGACAAGGCCTGTCGGCATGCTGGACAAAGACGGCTATCGCCCCAACGTTGGGATCATCCTGCTGAACCGACGTAACGAGGTATTTTGGGGCAAGCGCATCCGCGAACATTCGTGGCAATTTCCGCAGGGTGGCATCAAGCGCGGTGAATCGCCTGAGCAAGCCATGTTTCGCGAACTCGAAGAGGAGGTCGGACTTCGGCCTGACCATGTCCGAATCATCGCCCGTACCCGCGACTGGCTGCGCTATGAAGTCCCCGACCATTGGGTTCGGCGTGAATGGCGAGGCCATTATCGTGGACAAAAACAGATCTGGTATTTACTACGACTAGTCGGTCGAGACAGCGACATTCAATTGCGCGCATCCCAGCACCCCGAATTTGATGCCTGGCGCTGGAATCAGTACTGGGTGCCTTTGGATTCGGTCATCGAGTTTAAACGTGATGTTTATCGACTTGCGCTTACCGAACTTGCCAAGCATTTGCAACGCCGAAAAAGCGCAAATCCTGTAGCGCCCAACGAACAAACCTCACAGGCAAAGCAACAAGGCCTAGAAGCGCCACAACCGTCAACAGCTCAAAAAGCCATGCAAGCTCCAAGCCCAGCCAAGCTAAAAGGCGCAGCAGGCTCAGATCTGAGCTAAGTGTTGGTGGCAATTGCGCTAGACAACTTAGACCGCGGTCAGTAGCGGCCTACCCGCTACAAAGGCTGCAACGTTATCAAGTGTGAGCTGCCCCATCGCCGATCTTGTTTCTTGCGATGCGCTTGCAACATGGGGCGATAAAACTACATGAGGCAAAACAGTCAATGCAGCCGGCACCTGAGGTTCGTCAACAAATACGTCGAGCCCAGCACCGGCAAGTCCGTGGGTTTGCAACAATTCAACCAGGGCAGGCTGATCAACCACCGAACCTCGACTGATATTGATTAAATAACCCGCAGGTCCGAGCGCAAGCATGACCTCTCGAGAAATGAGACCTGCCGTGTCAGCGCCGCCAGGACAGGCAACGATTAAGCAGTCACACCATTGGGCCAGCTCGATCAGCCGATCGAAATAGCGATAGGCCAGCGCGGGCTTGGCGCGTGGCCCATGGTAGGCGAGCGAGACACCGAAGGCCTCGCAGCGCCTTGCGATGGCCTGTCCGATACGCCCCATGCCAACAATGCCAACACGCTTGCCTTGCAGCGACCTCGACAAAGGCATTGGACCCTTTAACCAAGCCCCCTCGCGAACGAATCGGTCCGCCTGGGGTAGTTGCCTGAGGCTAGCGAGCAAAAGCGCGATCGCAAAGTCAGCCACTTCATCACTTAGTACATCGGGGGTATTTGTCACAGAAATACCGCGCGAGCGAGCATGACCGAGGTCAACCCCGTCTACACCTACGCCAAAACAGGCAATTAAGCGCAGCGAGGGTAATTGGTCGATTAAAGGCGCTTTAATGCCCGAGCTCCCGGTCGTCACGGCAATTTCGCAGTGTTCGAGCGCTTTAAAAAACGCTGCCTGAGCATCGGGTCCTTGATCCTTCACCCGGAAATACTCATGGACACGATAATGGGATCGCAACTGATCATCGGTTGCTTGGTGAACCGGGACAATCAAGACGACATCGATTTTTTCAGAAGGCTTCATCAGTTCGTGACCATCAGTATCGCGGGGAAAACTTTGCCCAAGCTATTCAAAACCTGGAATGTTCCAACTTAAACACCAAAAATTTCCCTACAGCGTATTTTGTCAAAACAAGAACGTTTCAAAACCAAGCGATTGTGCGCAGCGCTCAAGGCTCGGCAGTATCGACGGATGAAGCTCAATCCCATCGTTTAATTGTTTGCGTTTTCTGTGTAGTCCTCGTTCGCCAGGCATGCGAACCCCAGGCTTCCCAGCGGGGCTTGGGCTTGCTCGACATTGGGCTGCCAGTTGATTCATTTCCCGCTCAAAGCCTGCCAAGCCGCCAAAGGCTTCGGGATCGAGCACTTGCACATGCAAACTCGCACCCCAGCCCTCAGGCGGATCCGCGCGGCCATGCGCAGCCAGGCCAGCGGTCATCGCCTCAACCATTAAACCCAGCCCAAAGCCTTTATGGCCAGCCTCCATCCCTCCAAGCGGCAAGATGCTACCGGCAGGCTTTGATTGCAAGACGCCCGGATCCTTTGTTGGATTGCCCGCAGCATCGAGCCACCAAGCATAAGGCTGCAACTCGCTTGTATCTGCCGAAGAAAGCCTGGCACTCATGCCGTTGGTTGTTATCGAAGCCGATACATCGATGATGACCGGGTCCGGATCACAAGGCCAAGCCCAGGCCATCGGGTTTGGCGTAATCACTGCCCGAGTACCACCAAATGGCGCAACGCTTGTCGTGTTTGGATCCGAACAACACAAATGGACAAGAAAACCCGCACGAGCCGGTGCCTCAAGGTAAGCTGCCAGTGCTGCAATATGATGGCTGCGGCGAACCACGACATGAGCAGCACCGTGCTGCTTCGCTGCATGAAGACCCCAACGCATGGCCTCTTGAACAAGCCATGGCCCAGCCATCCGGTGTCCATCCCAAAGCGCAACCGATGCCCTCTCACGCAACACCTCAACCTGCCCCGAAGCGCGCATGCTCCCCTTTTTTAGCTCGTCAACGTAGGCGCCAAGCAATGCCAATCCGTGGGTATCATGGCCTAACAGATCGGCCTCAATCAGTGCTTGGGCCACACAATGAGCCACGGACGGCTCGGCTCCCGCCGCCTCCAAGAGGCGGCAAGCGGCCACACGCAAACGCTCATAAGCGATGGCAGGATTGGTCGACTGATTCACCGCGAACCCTTGAGACGATGCCACTGCCGAGACAAGTTTCCTATCACGATTAACCTGCGATATTTAGTTCCCCTCATCGAAGAACGATCAACTTGCCTTGTATTTGACGACTTGCTGGCTTGCTTCGCCAAGCCCTTCGATACCCATGGTCATGACATCGCCTGCTTTTAAGTAGCGTGGCGGCTTAAAGCCGTGACCAACACCGGGTGGGGTACCGGTCACAATAATGTCGCCTGGTAGCAGGGTCATGAACTGACTGACATAGGAGACGATTGTTGCGCAATCAAAAATCATTGTTTTTGTATTGCCAGTTTGCATCCGTTCGCCGTTGACATCAAGCCACATGGCAAGCTTTTGGGGATTGGCTACCTCATCGCTGGTAACAAGCCAGGGCCCTACCGGCCCAAACGTATCGCAACCCTTGCCTTTGTCCCAAAGACCGCCGCGCTCCATTTGGAAGGCGCGCTCTGACACATCGTTGGCCATGACATAGCCTGCAACATAAGAAAGTGCATCTTTCTTGCTTACATAGCTGGCGCGGCTACCTATGACAATGCCCAATTCAATTTCCCAATCGGTCTTCACCGAGCCCTTGGGCAGCATGACATCGTCGTTGGGGCCTTGCATGCTGCTGAGGGTTTTATGAAAAATAATCGGCTCTTTTGGAATCGGATTACCGGTCTCCGCTGCATGATCGGAATAATTCAAACCAATAGCTACGAATTTTGTAGCGCCTGTAAAAGGAACTCCAAGCCTCGGTTTGCCACGAACCAAGGGCAACTTTTCAAGCTTGAGCTTGGCAAGCTTTGCCAGGCCTTTGGGTGATATCTGCTCGGGGCCAATGTCTGCGATCACCCCAGACAGGTCGCGTAATTTGCCATCATGATCAAGCATCCCAGGCTTTTCTTTGCCGGGTTTTCCAAAACGTAAAAGCTTCATTTGTTCTCCTTTTAATAAACTTAGCCGGCCTGAGCTTAAATCGTCATGCCGCCATCAATCGAAAAGACCTGCCCTGTTGCAAACGCACTCTCATCGCTCGCCAGGTACACCACAATTGGCACTATGTCATCGGCTTGAGCCAAACGCCCCATCGGCTGTCGCGCGGTAAACATGCGGCGCGCTTCATCGATATCGCCAAGCGCTTGCATGCGTTCGTGTAAGGATGGAGTCTCCACCGTGCCGGGTGCAATCGCATTACAACGAATACCCTGAGCAACATAGTCTGCTGCGACCGACTTGGTCAGACCGATGACCGCTGCTTTGGTCGTTCCATAAATGAAACGATTTGGCAATCCTTTGACCGATCCGCAAACAGAGGCCATATTGATAATTGAACCCTTGCCTCGCGCAAGCATACCTGGCAGGCAGGCTTGAATCAGGCGATACATCGAGCGGACATTGATATTGAAGCTGTGGTCCCATTGCGCCTCATCACATTGAGCAATCGTGCCCTGATGAACAAAACCTGCGCAATTAAATAACACATCCAGGTCAGTGAGCGTTGCCATCATGTCGCGAATAGCCACAGGATCGGTCACATCGAGGACTTGGCTGTGTAGTCGTGCCCTTGGATGCTTAGGTTCGCTCAAAGCAAAGATTTGCTCCAATTCGTGTAGCAAATCGCCGCGTACATCTGTAGCGATAACCTCGGCACCTTCGCTCAGCAGGGCAAGCACCGAGGCCTTTCCCATCCCTTGACCTGCCGCAGTCACCAGGATTTTCTTTCCGAGAACTCGTCCATGTTGCATGGCAAGTTACCTTTATTGAATTGTAATGGGCCCTAAGCTTACACCGCAGGCTTGCAAGCGAGCACTATTGAAGCGAACATCTGTTCTTCTTTCGATCCGCAAAAGGAATCTTCGCGTTATGAACCAGGCTATCTCAGTGATCCGTAAACCCTTTCTGCGTTTACATGCCCAAGACGATGTACTGATTGCCATCCGCCCTTTAAGCGCGGAAACTCAACTCGATGATGCTGGACAGACAATCCGCTTAAAGCAGGCCATGACCCCCGGCCATAAGATTGCGACCCGCGCTATTGCAGCCGGCTCTGCGGTCAGACGCTATAACCAAATCATTGGCTTTGCCAAACAAGACATTGAAGCCGGCGAACATGTACACACTCACAATCTCGCCTTTGAGATGTTTGACCGAGACTATGCGGTTGGCGTTGATTGCAAGCCGACGCCTGCGGTTGAGCCCGCTCAGTTTATGGGTTATGTCCGCCCGGACGGTCGAGTAGCGACCAGAAATTATATCGGTGTAATTGCCACCGTCAATTGCTCAGCGTCTGTTTCAAAATTCGTCGCTTCGCATTTCACCCCCGAGCGCCTTGCCGCTTTTCCAAATGTTGACGGCGTCGTCCCCATTACCCACGCTTCAGGTTGTGGCATGGATTCGGACGGGGCCGGTATCGATGTATTAAGAAAGACAATCGCAGGCTACGCAAGACATCCAAATTTCTCAGGGATTGTCGTGATTGGGCTAGGTTGTGAAGCCAATCAAATGGATGCCTTGTTCTTGAGCCAGGGCATGGATGAAAACCCTATGCTCAAACCCCTGGTGATCCAAAGTAGCGGCGGCTCAAGAAAGACCACGCAAGCGGCTATCGAAGCGATCGAGTCGATGCTTCCTGCTGCCAATGCTTTAAAGCGGCAACCTGTTAGCGCTTCGCACTTATGTATAGGCTTACAGTGCGGAGGCTCTGATGGTTATTCGGGCATTACGGCAAACCCCGCGCTCGGTGCAGCCTGCGATATGCTAGTTGCCCAAGGCGGCACTGTTATTCTTTCTGAAACACCAGAGATTTATGGTGCCGAGCATCTCCTGACTCGCCGCGCGGTATCTGAGGAAGTCGCTCAGAAGTTGATTGCCCGCATTCGCTGGTGGGAAAGCTATACTGAAAAGAACAATGGATCGATGGATAACAATCCCTCGCCGGGCAACAAGGCGGGCGGGCTAACAACGATTTTAGAGAAAAGTCTTGGCGCCGTTGCCAAAGCAGGATCAACCAATCTCACCGAGGTCTATGAGTACGCCGACACGGTTTGTGCAAAGGGCTTTGTCTTCATGGACACGCCAGGCTATGACCCGGTTTCGGCCACGGGGCAAGTTGCAGGTGGTGCCAATCTCATTTGCTTCACGACCGGTCGCGGCTCGGTTTATGGCTGCAAGCCTGCGCCGTCGATCAAACTCGCTACGAATTCCGGGCTCTATCAGCGCATGCAAGAGGATATGGACATTAACTGCGGCGATATTATTGACCAGGATGTTCCGGTCGCCGAAAAAGGAAAAGCGATTTTTGACTTAATACTCAAGGTGGCTAGTGGCGAAAAGACCAAGAGCGAAGAGCTTGGCATGGGTAACGATGAGTTTGTACCCTGGCAACTAGGCGCTGTCATGTAGCCTTCCGCTGAGTTGTCGTCGGTGGGTTGAGGCCGGTGGGTTGTCGTCGGTGGGTTGAGGCCGTGAGCTACCCTGATCCTGGCATAGCGCCACCTACCCGATCGCTCGTGTCGATCCTACGAATCGTTTGGGTCAGTGATCACCAGGTTGCTGCGGTGGATTAACTCGGGTTCCTCGACAAAGCCCAAGAGCGATTCAATCTCGCTCGAGGGCTTACCGATGATCCGCCTCGCCTCAGAGCTTGCGTAATTGATCAGACCACGGCCCACCTCTGCACCGGCTTGGCTTAAACAGGCAACCACGTCGCCGCGGGCAAAATCGCCCTGGACTTCCGAAACGCCAATCGGCAATAAACTTTTGCCATCGCGCAAAAGGGCCTTGAGTGCGCCTGCATCAAGCACAAGCGCACCGCGAAGCTGCAACTGATCGGCAATCCACTGCTTTCTTGCAGTAAGCTTAGCCGTGTCTGCAATAAAACTTGTACCGATCATTTCGCCGCCCGCAAGTCGCTGCAAGACTTTCGACTCACGACCACTTGCCACGATCGTGTGCGCCCCTGCCGAGGCGGCGCGCCGCGCAGCGAGCACTTTCGTCAGCATCCCTCCTTTGCCAATCAAACTGCCGGCGCCGCCTGCCATCGCTTCGAGGCGCGGATCGCCGGCCTTTACTCGCGAAAGCAAGCGCGCATCAGGATGGCTGCGCGGATCTGCAGTGTAAAGCCCAGCTTGATCCGTGAGAATCACTAAGGCATCAGCTTCGATCAAATTGGTAACAAGCGCTGCCAATGTGTCATTGTCGCCCACCTTGATTTCATCGGTAACGACTGTATCGTTCTCATTAATGATCGGTATAACACCTAGCTCGATCAACCTTGTAAGCGTCGAGCGCGCATTAAGGTAGCGAGTTCGATCTGCCAAATCTTCGTGAGTTAAAAGTATTTGCGCAGTTTGAAGGCCAAAGCGTCGAAATTCGGTTTCATACACCTGAGCAAGTCCCATTTGCCCGACGGCTGCGGCGGCTTGTAAATCCTGCATAGACTGAGGCCGACGCACCCACGAAAGCCGCTTCATGCCTTCGGCAACGGCCCCTGAGGACACCACCACAATCTCACGGCCCAAATCTCGCAACGCTGCGATCTCAGCGGCCCAAGTGGCGATCGCTTGAGCATCAATCCCACGACCTTCATTCGTGACAAGACTTGAGCCCACTTTGACCACAAGGCGTTGTGCCTGAACCATCACGCTCGGTGCATGCGCATCGCCGATTAATATCGAATTCATATCGAAAGCAATGTCTTCCAATAAATCATGCCTTGTCACAGCGACCACCCGCTAAGGTAAGGGTTCGCTGTCACGAAAACGTACATCGACCTCCTCAGCCGAATTTTCGTTTTTCGCTTCCATAAAGGCCATGATGGCAAAGATAAGGGGCTTAAGTCCCTCGCCTGTCAGTGCTGAAATCTCAAAGCAAGGGCTAGATCGCGGCAGCCGTAAACGCTTGCGTAACGCATCAAGCCGTTTGCGCCCTGTCTCTGCATCAAGCATATCGGTCTTATTAAGAACAACCCAGCGATCCTTTGCAGCAAGCTCAGGATCATAGCGCTTAAGTTCTTTAACGATTGCTTTGGCGTCACGCACTGGGTCGGCTTCAGGATCAAAGGGCGAAACGTCAATCACATGAAGCAACAAACGCGTGCGCTGCAGGTGGCGCAAAAATTGATGTCCCAAACCTGCACCATCAGCGGCCCCCTCGATCAGGCCTGGGATGTCTGCAATCACAAAACTGCGCTCAGGCCCTACTCGGACAACGCCCAGATTTGGGTGAAGTGTTGTAAACGGATAGTCGGCAATTTTGGGACGTGCATTTGAAACAGAGGCAATGAGTGTTGATTTACCTGCATTGGGCAAACCCAGCAAGCCCACATCGGCCAGCACCTTTAGTTCGAGCATAAGCTCGGATGATTCACCGGGCCATCCTTTGGTTGCCTTGCGCGGCGCACGATTGGTTGAGGTCTTGAAGTGTAAATTGCCCATGCCGCCATCACCGCCCTTGGCAAGACAGACCATTTCCCCATGAACCGTTAGATCAAAACGTATCGCACCTGTATGCAAATCCTTTATCTGCGTCCCTACAGGCATGCGTAATATGATGTCGTCGGCCGCTGCACCATACTGATCCGAGCCTCGCCCGTTCTCGCCGTTTCGCGCAACAAATTTTCTTGCGAATCTGAAATCGACCAAGGTATTGATATTGCGATCGGCCAGAGCAAACACCGAACCGCCGCGGCCACCATCACCGCCGTCGGGTCCGCCAAAGGGAATATATTTTTCGCGTCTGAAAGACACAACGCCATTGCCGCCATTGCCGGCGATGACTTCAATGCGCGCTTCGTCGACGAACTTCATGCAATAGCCTCAACTTCACAAAGCGCCGGACATAACTTCCCTGGCTGCGAGAGCACGGAACTTACGCGCCTATTGGTTACGTTCGTATCGCAGCGAATCTTACGCGCGCATCGTAGCTTTACGTGCGCATCGCAGCGAATCCAAAGGTTTCGATGCGATAAAGGCGCAACAGCGCTCCCAGTGACCTGGCAACACTGCGCGCCGATCAAGTACTTGCTTTGAAGTTTAGGCCTGGCTTGGAACGACGCTAACCGTGCGACGATTCAACGGGCCCTTGACTGCAAAGTGAACCTTGCCATCGGAGAGAGCAAAAAGCGTGAAATCTTTGCCAACGCCTACGTTGGGCCCGGGATGGAATTCGGTGCCCCGCTGACGGACAATGATCGAGCCTGCAGCAATTTGCTCGCCGCCAAAGACCTTCACGCCGAGGCGTTTCGATTCGGAATCGCGGCCGTTTCGGGTGGAGCCGCCACCTTTTTTC
>VGHV01000052.1 GCA_016868095.1 Betaproteobacteria bacterium | reverse complement strand
CGACTTAGCATCAGCTCTTCATTATGTCGATGAAGGATTAAGCCATTTATCGCTTTATCAATTTACCCTCGAGCCAAATACCGTCTTCGCTAAACACGCGCCAGCGTGCATGCCTGACGAGGGTCTGCTCGAGTCAATGCAATCGCTGATTGAGTCGAATCTGGCGCATGCCGGCTTTGAGCAGTACGAAGTATCGGCTTGGGCCCAAACTGGGCAGCGTTGCCGACATAATCTTAACTATTGGCAGTTCGGCGACTATTTAGGGATCGGTGCGGGGGCACACGGGAAAATCAGTGATCATCAGGGCATAAGGCGTACCGTGCGGCGACGAAGTCCGGAGCTTTACATGGACTGCTTGAAGCCAGAATCAGGCAAGCAGCACAGCACAGAGCGATGGCTGGCTGCGAGTGACTTGCCCTTTGAATTTATGCTAAACGTCCTACGATTGAAGGATGGGGTGCCGAGTCACTGGTGGCAGGAGCGCACGGGGCTACCGGCGAATGTTCTCGTTCAGATGGCCAATCAAGCAGTCAGCAAGGGCCTGCTTGATCAAAATCCGACGCGCTGGCGAGCAAGCGACTTAGGCTGGCGTTTTCTTAATGACTTGCAAGCTTCTTTTTTTGGGTGATTCGCCATAAGGGCGCATAATGCACTATAAAAGTGCATATATCAATTGCACGCACCATATTTGAGCAATCCAGGACTTGTCAAGCCAAATGTAAGTGCGCGAGGCCCTGAAGAATATGGACCTTTCGCTGGCACACTTCATGCTGAGCCTGTCTTATTGTTCATGCTGAGTCCGTCTTATTGGTTTGAACGAATAGAATTCTCAGGCCTTATCGGGACGCACTAGCAACCCGTACTAATTTTTTGCCCTTCAACTCATGGAGATTAAATGATGTCGAAGTCTGTACAAGACGTCCTAAAAATGGTGAAAGACAACGACGTAAAGTTTGTCGATTTTCGTTTCACTGACACCCGCGGTAAAGAGCAGCATGTAAGCGTGCCCGTATCTGCGTTTGATGAAGAAAAGTTCAGTGCTGGCCATGCATTTGACGGCTCGTCGATTGCAGGTTGGAAGGGCATCGAAGTCTCCGATATGCTGCTAATGCCAGATCCTACAACAGCTAACATGGATCCTTTCCGTGAAGAATCCACACTCATCTTGAGTTGTGATGTGGTCGAGCCATCTGACGGCAAGGGTTATTCACGCGATCCTCGGTCCATCGCAAAGCGGGCCGAGGCTTACCTGAAGGCATCGGGCATTGGCGACACGGCTTACTTCGGTCCAGAACCTGAATTTTTCATTTTTGATTCGGTTACTTGGTGGGCCGATATGTCAGGAAGCTCGGTGAAAATCCATTCCGAGGAGGCCTCATGGAGTAGTGGCAAGGATATCGAAGGAGGCAACCTTGCTCATCGCCCCGCGGTAAAGGGCGGCTACTTCCCAGTACCCCCGGTCGACTCCTTTCAGGATATGCGTTCTGAAATGTGCTTGATACTCGAGCAAATGGGTGTACCCGTTGAAGTTCACCACCATGAAGTCGCAGGCGCGGGTCAATGTGAAATCGGAACCAGGTTTTCGACACTTGTTCAGCGCGCTGACTGGACACAAGTGCTCAAATATGTCGTTCATAACGTTGCAGCAAGTTATGGCAAAACAGCTACCTTTATGCCAAAGCCAGTCGTTGGTGATAACGGATCAGGGATGCACTGCCACCAGTCTGTGTGGAAAGATGGACACAATCTCTTCGCTGGCGATAAATACGCAGGACTATCCGACTTTGCGCTCTACTACATTGGCGGCATTATCAAGCACGCACGTGCACTCAATGCGATAACAAACCCTGGTACAAATTCTTATAAGCGTCTTGTGCCTGGCTTTGAAGCACCGGTCAAGCTTGCCTATTCAGCCCGTAATCGCTCCGCTTCAATTCGTATACCTTATGTGAGCAATCCGAAGGGACGTCGGATCGAAGTGCGTTTCCCAGATCCGACCGCCAATCCATATCTTGCCTTCGCAGCGATGCTAATGGCCGGTCTTGACGGTGTGCAAAACAAGATTCACCCGGGTGAAGCGGCGGATAAGAATCTTTACGATCTGCCACCTGAAGAAGATGCAAAGATTCCTACAGTTTGCTCGAGCCTCGACCAAGCACTTGAGCAACTCGATAAAGATCGCGAATTCTTAACGCGTGGAGGTGTCTTCAGCGATGAGATGATCGATGCATTTATCGCATTGAAGATGGAGGAAGTCACACGGTTCCGTATGACAACGCATCCTATCGAATTTGATATGTACTACTCGCTTTAATGAGTCATTGATGTAGGACCTAGAAAAAAGGGGCGCATTGAGTCGCCCCTTTTTTGCATTGGTGATCAGGATTTAGTCAGAACGAACGCGATTTATACCGATCTTATTCATATTGCGTAAGGCCTAAATGAAGCCTATCGAGCATGCGAGTTTTGCCTCGCTGAATCTTGCTGCTTCAGCGATTGTATTGCTCGACCACGCGGGCAATGTTGTATTCATGAATTTGGCTGCGGAGCAACTCTTCGAGTGCACCTCTCGTTCATTGCAGGGACAGGCTTTTTGGCGTTCCTTTGTTGATGGCGCACCGATCGAACATTTGTTCTGGGACGGCAAGCGCTTGATGTATGGTGCCAAGCGCTTTGAACTTAGTTTGACCAGGCCTGGCAGAGAGCCGCTTTATTGTGCTTGCACCGCCGTTGTGCCCGAAGGCGCTGACTTGGGGCTCGTGCTGGAATTTCAAGCACTTGAGCAAAGGCGACGGGTTGATCGTGAGAATCGAATTTATGACTCCGCCAAGGCAAACCACGAATTACTTAGAAATCTTGCTCATGAAGTGAAGAATCCACTGGGGGGTATTCGCGGAGCAGCTCAATTGCTTGAAATCGATCTTCCTAGTGCTCACTTTCGTGAATACACGCAGGTCATCATCAGCGAAGCCGACCGCTTGCAAAAGCTAGTCGACCGATTACTCGCTCCTCAGAAACATTTACCAAAAATAGAACTATTCAATATTCATCAAGTATGCGATCGTGTTGGCTCCTTAATCACGGTTGAGTATCCCAAGGGCATCAACCTTTGTCGTGACTATGACGCAAGCCTTCCCGAGGTTGAGGGCGACCTTGAACAAATCATCCAAGCGGTCTTAAATCTTGCTCGCAATGCCGCGCAAGCGATGCTGGGGCAGGGCACAATCACATTTAAAACCCGCATAGCTCGCCAAGTGACGATTGGTCGAGTACGACATCGTTTGGCATTGGACTTGCATGTTATTGACAACGGCCCAGGGGTGCCACTTGATTTGCGTGAATCGATCTTTTATCCCTTGGTAACCGGCCGGGCTGGTGGCAGCGGTCTCGGATTATCAATGGCTCAGTCCTTAGTCCAGCAACATGGCGGGATCATTGAGTTTGACAGTAAACCCGGGGAAACCGACTTTAAGGTAAGGCTCCCATTAATAGGCGGCAAGAAGCGATGAAGGGTATCTGGATCGTAGATGATGATCAGTCGATCCGTTGGGTGCTTGAGCGGGCAGTTCAACGAGAAGGATTGGCAGTGCGCTGTTTTGACAATGCTCAGGAGTGCCTGTCGGCGCTGGAGCAAGAGGCACCGCAAGTACTCGTATCAGATATTAGAATGCCTGGCACAAATGGTTTGGAGTTGCTTGAGCGTGTCCGTCGGCAAAGGCCCGCACTTCCTGTAATCATCACCACGGCCTACTCTGATCTTGACAGCGCGGTATCAGCATTCAGGGGAGGTGCCTTTGAGTACCTACCCAAGCCCTTTGACTTATCACACGCCATGGAGTTGATAAGGCGTGCTGTCCAAGAGTCAGGACGCGAATCGGTTGAAGCGCAACAAGAGTTGGTGGCTACTGATATGCTCGGCCAAGCGCCCGCCATGCAAGAGGTATTTAGAGCGATCGGTAGGCTCGCTTCCTCAAGTGTTACTGTGTTGATCACTGGCGAATCAGGAACTGGCAAAGAGCTTGTAGCAAGAGCATTACATCGCCACAGTATCCGAGCTAAAGGCCCATTTGTTGCCCTCAACACGGCAGCGATTCCAAAGGATTTACTAGAATCGGAGCTCTTCGGGCATGAGCGTGGATCGTTTACCGGCGCCCAGCAGCAGCGTCGCGGCCGATTCGAACAGGCCGAGGGTGGCACGCTATTTCTTGACGAAATTGGCGATATGCCGGCTGAGCTACAAACCAGGCTGCTCCGAGTTCTTGCTGATGGCCAGTTCTACCGCGTTGGTGGTCAGCAGGCCCTTCAAGCAAATGTAAGAGTTATTGCTGCGACTCATCAGGATTTAGAACAACGAGTTCACCAAGGCCAGTTTCGCGAAGATTTATTTCATCGGCTTAATGTCATTCGTCTTCGCCTGCCGGCGCTACGCGAGCGGGTTGAAGACATCCCGCTGCTGAGTCGGCATTTCTTGCAGCGAAGTGCCAAAGAACTCGGCGTTGAGGTCAAGCGCTTGTCTGATGATGCTCAGACCGCCTTGTGCAAGTTCTCTTGGCCTGGCAACGTGCGTCAACTCGAGAATACATGTCACTGGATAAGCGTCATGGCCCCTGCTCAGATTGTTGAGGGGAAGGACTTGCCATCAGAATTCAGACTACTAACACCTCGAGGCCTTGCGCTGACCCATAGCACCTCTGGCTCTCACGGGCTGGCTTCCAGTGGCCAAAATGCGAGTTCTGCGATGTCTGCAGATTTACATCAAAGGCAATTCGTGCCCGTGTCCGATCATCGCATAAGTGGCGATGCTTTACAGATGCCCGAGCAGGAGCTTAGTAGCGCAAGGCAAGCGCACGATGCGATCGATGGCGCATGGGAACAGGGGTTGATCCAAGAAGTACAGCGTTCGTTAGCGAGTCAAACAGGTATACCCGACGATTCATTCTTAATGGATCACTTGACACGCCGGTTTGAATCAATCGTCATTCGAACAGCCCTTAGATACACAAGAGGACGACGTATCGATGCCGCGTCAAGGCTTGGCATCGGCCGCAATACAATTACAAGAAAGATTCTGGAGCTCAAATTAGAGGACGATCACTGGTGAATTACCTTCTAAGTCTTGCCACTACCGGCGCATGATCTGAAGCCTTTTCTGCTTTCCGAGCCTGACGAACAATTTCACAAGATAATAGCGAAGGCACGAGTGGCTGGCTAATGAGAATGTGGTCAATGCGCAGGCCTTTATTTTTCTGGAAAGCAAGTTGTCGATAGTCCCACCAACTATAAACACGACTCAGTGGCTCTACATGACGAAAACAGTCCGTTAATCCGAGATCAAGAAGCCCTTGAAATCGGCTTCTCTCTTCGGATGTACAAAGGACTTGATTTCGCCACAACTCCGCATCGTGAACATCGATGTCTTGGGGCGCAATATTGAAATCACCAAGTAAAGCGAATGGGCGGCGACACAAGTCACTATGGCTTAAGAAACGATGGAGTTTATCAAGCCAATTTAATTTGTACTGAAATTTGTCAGAATCTACAGCCTGTCCGTTTGGCACGTATGCGCATGCAATCAATAAATCATCTATTTGAGCAAGCATGAATCGTTGTTGCGGGTCATCCAACTCTGGAAGCTGACTTTGGACGAGTTTCATGTCTTGAAATCGATCAAGACGGGCCAAGATCGCAACGCCATTGTAGGTCGGCTGGCCAATATGAAAGGCGTGATAGCCTAGTCCGCGTAAGGCTTCGTAGGGGAAGCGATCATCGGTCATTTTTGTTTCTTGAAGGCAGATGATGTCCCAGCGTTGAGTCTCTAGAAGTGCCTTGAGTTGCTCAAAGCGTACTTTGAGCGAATTGACATTCCAGCTACAAATGCTCAGCTCTGCTTCAGGGAGCATGACTTGCTCCGATGGGCTCAGCATCGCTTAATCCGTAGAGCGTAAGCAAAGCATCAAGCTTTGGTTCACGATTCATGAAGGCCTTAAAGTGTTCGATGGCTGGTCGTACGCTTCCAAGGGCGAGGATTTCCTGCAGGAAACGTTGCCCAAGCATCGAACGCTTCTCATGCTTAATCGCTCTAATTTCTCCGTCAATAGTCTCTGTAAACGCTAAATAGCAGTCAGCCGAAAGAACTTCAGCCCACAAATAACTGTAATAACCCGCTGCATAGCCTCCAGCGAAAATATGTGAAAAAGCATGCGGAAAGCGATTCCATTCGGGGTAGGGGACAACAGCGACCTGCCTTCTCACTTCGTTCAGCAAAGTCATAATCTCGTTAGGTTTGGCCGGCGCGAGTCGCTCGTGAAGTGTTAGGTCAAATACAGCAAACTCAAGTTGCCTAATTAAATACATGCCCATCATGAAGTGTTTGGCTTTGAGCATGCGTTGGTATAGTGGTGCGGGGAGGCTAGCGCCACTTTCAACATGCGCGGTCATATGTTGAATCTGATCCCATTCCCAAGCAAAGTTTTCAAGAAACTGACTTGGCAACTCCACGGCGTCCCACTCCACACCATTGAGTCCAGACACTCTAGGCTCTTGCATGTCGGTAAGAACATGGTGCAGACCATGTCCGAATTCATGAAAAAGTGTGGTTACCTCGTCATGGGTTAACGTTGCCGGACGTGAACCAACAGGTGCTTGGAAATTGCAGGTTAACCATGCCATGGGCGCTGCGATGCTATGGCCGTTTCTCCGACGATTTGCAGCCACATTCATCCATGCCCCACTTCTTTTGCCTGGGCGCGAGTAAAGGTCAAGATAAACATAGGCCCTGGCAGTTTCATCTGTATTGCCATAGATGGCATAACACCTTACATCCTTGTGCCATACAGGAAGGTCCACCGGCTCAAAGCGATATGCAAATAGCTTGTGTATCAATTGAAAAAGCCCGTCAAGCACTTTGTCGAGCTGAAAATACGCCTTTACCTCCTGATCCGAGAAATCGAATAAACGTTGCTTCAGTTGTTGAGAAACATAGGGAATATCCCAGGCCTCTAGTTTTTCAATACCAAGCTGCTTGCTAGCGAAGTCTGCAAGTTGGATGATCTCTTGTTGGGCTTGAGGTTTAACTCTTGCGTGTAAGTCCAGCAAAAAGGAATTTACCGCACTGCTTGAAGTGGCCATCTTCGGTTGCAAGGACATCGCAACAAAATGATCAAAGCCGAGCAACTTCGCACTTGCCTGACGAAGGGCCAGAATCATCTCCATGAGTGGCCCATTGTCAAATGTTGGATCACCTTGGTCTGAAGCAAGCGTGCTGTAGATACGATACATTTTCTCGCGTAACTTTCTGTCATGAGCATATTGCATGACTGGAAGATACGATGGCATGTGGGGCGTAAACCGCCACCCCTCTTGTCCGTTCTCTTTTGCCTGTTGGCGTGCAGCTTCAATAACATCTTCAGGTAAGCCGTCTAGGCTCGATGACTCTTCAACCAAGCAAGACGCTGCATTGATGGCATCTAGAACGTTCTCAGAAAATTTTTGTCCGTGTTCACTTAAGGATTTTATGAGCAAGGCAAGTTCAGCGCGCTGCTCAGGCGGCAATTCAGCGCCAGAGAGTCTGAAGTCCTGGATTGCCAAGTCAAGACTTCGCTGTCGTTGCATGTCGACTTTTGATCCAGGGTCTGATGGCAACGATTGTCTTAATTGCTTAAAACAATGAAGTAACCCCTGGTCTTGCTCGAGCGCCGTGTAAAAGTCGGTCACCTGCGGCAGCATAAGATTGAATGCTTTGCGCCACTCGGCTTGATCCATGACCGCATTGAGGTGCCCAACGACTCCCCAACTCCGAGATAGTGCATCTAACGCATCGTCAAATGGCGCAACAATTACGTCCCATCCTAGCGCAATATCTTTTTGCGAAATGGCTTGAAGCTCGGCTCTCGCACGAGCCACTAATGCACTAATGGCAGGCTCGATATGTTCAGCTTTGATCAGCGGGTAATCAACATGTGGGGCAGGGTTGAGCAGTGGATTATGCATGGTCGAAGGCTTGAAGGCGAAGATCAATAGGGTTGAGTGAAATTGATATATATAACGTTATATAGTAATTGTTTAGATCAAACTTCTTAACATTACATACTAGAAGGCTCTACGGGCGGCCTTGAGGGTGTTTGATAACAACATAGCAATTGTCATGGGTCCAACGCCTCCTGGCACGGGCGTAATCCAAGACGCTTTCTGGCTTGCCGCTTCAAAATCAACATCACCGCAAAGTCGACCTGAGTCGAGTCGATTAATGCCCACATCGATCACGACAGCTCCGGGTTTGACCATCGAGCCTTTAATGAAGCCTGCTTTTCCAACAGCAGCAATCAGCACATCGGCGCGCTGGCAGTGTGCTTGCAAGTCTTTGGTTTTACTATTACAAAGCGTGACGGTTGCGCCTGCTGCCAGTAACAGCATGGCTTGCGGTTTGCCCACAATATTGCTTGCACCTACAACGACGGCTTCAGCACCGCGTAAATTGACGCCGGTGTGCTCAAGTAGGACCATAACGCCGGCAGGCGTGCAGGGCACTAGCCGAGGCTGTCCCGAAAAGAGTGCTCCGCTGTTTATCGGATGAAAACCATCAACATCTTTGTTTGGATCAATGCGGTCGATGAGTTTGGATGCACTCAGATGTTTTGGTAGCGGTAGTTGCACCAAGATTCCATGGACTTGTGAGTCCTGATTGAGCTTATCAATGTGATCGAGCAAGCTTTGCTCAGAACTATCGGCTGGCAGGCGTCTATGTTCCGAGACGATCCCAGCTTCTTCGCAAGCCTTTACTTTGTTTTTAACATAGACGGAGGATGCTGGATCATCGCCAACTTGAATGACGACAAGACAAGGCCGTGGGAGATCAGCTGGCCACCGATCGACTTCTTGTCGAATCGAAGCGCGCAGCGCTGCAGCAATTGCCTGACCTGTGATAATCGATGCATGTGTCATGGGACATCTCTCTAGCTTAGGGTAATATACGTGCTGTGACTCGCAATTGGTGCTTTGTGCTCTTCGCGTTATAATAGCTATCTTCGTTGGGGGTATAGCTCAGCTGGGAGAGCGCTTGCATGGCATGCAAGAGGTCAGCGGTTCGATCCCGCTTACCTCCACCAAGAACATGGTCCCGTTCGTCTAGAGGCCTAGGACATCACCCTTTCACGGTGAGTACAGGGGTTCGAATCCCCTACGGGACGCCAAACACTACCATGTCTTCACCAAACGACCCTCCGCCCATTGATTCAGGGTGGAGGTCTGCGCGTTTGAGGTTTAGGCGAACAAGCAGGCGCCTTCGCAGACTTGACCCCACGGTAAGGGGCATGATTTGGACTGCGCTCGCAGGCTTTATCTTTTCGCTTCTTAACGCAACGATGCGCTGGCTCGCACTCGAACTTCATCCGTTTCAAGCGCAGTTTTTACGTTATTTGTTTGGTGCCCTTGTGATGTTTCCACTGATTCTTCGAACAGGATTCGTCGCTTATCGACCCAATCATTGGTTGGGTCAGATCTGGCGTGGCGCACTACATACGCTTGGACTCAGTCTTTGGTTCCTGGCGCTACCGAGGATATCGCTCGCCGATATGACCGCTATAGGATTTACCGGGCCAATATTTATCATGATTGGAGCGATCTGGTTTCTTAAAGAGCAAGCTCGCTGGGATCGCTGGCTTGCAGCACTGCTTGGCTTAACAGGTGTGATGGTTGTGGTCGGACCGCAGCTGTCTGGTGCCGGTGGGCTCTACCACTTGCTGATGTTGGCGAGCTCGCCTGTCTTTGCAGCTTCATTTCTTTTAACAAAACTTCTTACCCGATACGATCGACCAGAAGTGATTGTGGTCTGGCAGTCAATCACCGTCACATTGTTTAGCTTGCCTATGGCGTTGTTTGTTTGGAAGGATTTAAGTCTTTGGCAGTGGTTTTGGTTTCTTGTTTGCGGGGCTTTGGGAAGCGCCGGTCACTACTGCCTGACCCGCTCGTTTGGCGTGAGCGATATTTCATCGACGCAGTCGGTTAAGTTTCTCGATCTTGTTTGGGCTAGTCTTCTCGGCTGGCTGATCTTTTCTGACGTCCCAGCGAGCGCTACCTTGCTTGGTGCTTTGGTCATACTCGGCTCGACCATTTGGCTGGCTCGGCGAGAATTGCGTCGATCGTCACAAGCCTGAAGCTGATGCTTTGAATGCCGCTTGAGCCCGATTGGTTGCGCCAAGGGCTTTGAGTATCGCACTCACATGCGTTTTGACGGTCGACAGGCTTAGTCCTAACTCATCGGATATGCGTTTGTTAGGATGGCCTTGCTCTAACAGTCGCAGAACCTCGCATTGACGAGCTGATAAATGGCGGGGGCGCTGTTGCCGTGAACTTAACATTTCTCGCGGCCTTGGGCCCAAAGTCTCATGCGGCTTTAAATACCCAGACGATCGATCGCTCAAGCAATGATTAAGCGACCTTCGAATGTTTTGTCGGCTCCAAAGAATATCTAGCCTCTCAAACAATTGTGCGCTCGACGCGTTCTTGTCTACATAGCCGCTGGCGCCAAGGCGCAAAAATCGCTGTGTTAGCTTTCGGTCAGCGCCAGCACTAAATAGCAGGACCTGAGTGCCGAAGGGACGAAGTAAGCGTTTGATGCGACCGTCCGATACGTGCCGATGCGATCCTGAGCGTTCGCAAAGATCAGTGGTTTCAGGGTCGATAAGCAATTGGGCGTTTGAGCTATCAAGACCATTTAAGGCCTCCAATTCGCGAAGCGCTTGACGCTTGAACAGCATCACATCGCGTAAAAGGGCGATTAACTCGTGAACAAAGCATTGCTGGTCGATGACGATCAAACCAGGCATGGCGCTTTGGTTTTTCACCCGACTTTGAGTGCTTTGATCATCAGAAGTTTGAAAGGAAGGCAGTCGCATAGGATTGGGCAGTAAGGACGTTTAAGTTTGCGCAGGTAAGCCTGCCTTTAGCCGGTCACGAGACTGATCGATTAGACTTGCCAACGAT
>VGHV01000051.1 GCA_016868095.1 Betaproteobacteria bacterium | reverse complement strand
GGGATCTACTCCTCGGTCGGTCAGCGTTATGAACCTGAGGACATCGGCTCGGTGCTGCACTACCGCGAAGCGCTCGATGGACAAATTCTCGAAGAAGGCATTAGCGAAGCGGGTGCGATGGCGTCATGGACGGCTGCCGCCACGAGTTATGCGGTGCATGGGCTTGCCATGCTGCCCTTTTATATTTACTACTCGGTTTTTGGTTTTCAGCGGGTAGGCGATCAGATCTGGGCGGCTGCGGATCAACGCGCGCGTGGCTTTTTGATTGGGGCGACCTCAGGTCGAACAACGCTTGCAGGTGAAGGCTTGCAGCACCAAGATGGTTCGTCCGCTTTGGTGGCTGCAACGATTCCGAATTGTCATGCCTTTGACCCGGCCTTTGCCCAGGAGCTCGCCGTGATCGTGCAAGAGGGTATGCACGAGATGTTGTCTTTAGAACGAGATGTATTTTATTACATTACGCTCACCAATGAGTCCTTGCCCCAGCTTGCTATTGACGATCCCGATGCGGTCTTGCGTGGCATGCATTGCATCAAGCGGGTAGGCGAGCATGCGCTTGATGGACAGGCCGATGTTCGGCTTCTTGCCTCGGGACCCATGGTGCATCAGGCCTTGCTTGCTGCCCAATGGTTGGCTCAGCAGGGCTTTACGATCGATGTTTTTAGCGTGACCTCATGGAGCCGACTTGCACGCGAAGGTATGCAAGCAGAGCGGCTTGAGCGCATTGGGGATGAGCCTGCGCTCGCCAACACATGGCTTGCCAAGCAATTGGGTCTAAGCGATACACCGATTATTGCGGTTTCGGATTATGTGCGTGCAGTCCCTGAACAAATCCGAGCCTACTTACCGCAGCCGCAAGCGATGACCTGCCTGGGCACCGATGGCTTTGGGCGCAGTGACACCCGAAGCGAGTTGCGCGACTTTTTTGAGGTCAGTGCGCGTTGGATCGCACAGGCGGCGCTTGTGCGTTTGCAGCGTCGCGATTTGATCCATGCCTTATTTGCCGAGCTCGACGCGAGTCTTGGCGGGCCGCAGGCAGATCGTCGCCAAGCACCCTGGGAGCACTAAGCTAGTTTGAACCGAAGCTTCGTAGGAGCTCGGGTTTAAGTCAGCTTGCGATGTTGGGTCCAAGCTGACGTGCGATCGTCAATACAAATTCGCAAGCGATGCCGGGTCGAAGGCGGCTAGTGATTCCCATTGACCCGCCTTAACCTTGCTTGCCCAGGCAGGATCGGTGATGAGCGCCCGTCCCACCGCAACCAAATCGAAGTCGCCGCGCTCAAAACGCTCCATCAGTGCGTCAAGCGATGCAGGCTGAGAGGCTTCGCCACGAAAAGCGGCGATGAATTCACCGCTCAAGCCGACTGAGCCAACGGTGATGACAGGTTTACCCGTGAGTTTGCGCGCCCAAGCCGCAAAATTGAGATCAGAGCATTCAAATTCGGCTTCCCAAAACCTTCGCTGTGAGCAATGTAAAACGTCGGCACCAGCATCAACAAGCGGGCGCAACCAGGCTTCCATGGCCTCGGGTGTTGGCGCAAGTTTTGCAGCGAAGTCTTGTTGTTTCCACTGCGATAAACGGATGCATATCGGAAAGTCAGCCGAAGTCGCCCGGCGGATCGCGGCAATCACTTCGGCGGCAAAGCGGCTGCGCTGGGCAATGTTCTCACCGCCATAATGATCGTCACGGTGATTGCTGCCGTCCCAAAAAAATTGGTCGATCAAATAGCCGTGTGCGCCGTGAATTTCAACCCCGTCAAAGCCGATGTTCATCGCATCGCGGGCTGCCTTGGCAAACGCTTCGATGCAATCGCGCACATCGCTTTCGCTCATAGCTTTGCCATTGCTTCGCGAGGGCTTGTACTCGCCCGAGGGGCTCTCAAAAGGGCTTGACGGGCGCCAGCTAATCGTTGGATTGGGCAGGGCACCAACATGCCAGAGCTGCGGCCAGATGGGGCAGCCATGGGCATGCGCTGCCTCGACTGTTTTTTTCCAACCCGCCAAGGCCTCTTCGCCGTGAAACACCGGCACTTTGGGGTCATTGCGCGCTGCGTCACGATTGACGGAGGTGCCCTCGGTAATGATCAGGCCTAAATCCTGCGCCGCTCTGCGCCCGTAATAGGCCGCCACATCGTCGCCTGGGATGCCTTCAGGCGAAAAGGATCGGGTCATCGGTGCCATGACGATGCGTGTGGGGAGTTGAAGCTTTCCGAGGGAAAAGGGCTTAAAAAGCGATGCGGCGTTGGTTGTCATGGTTGGTTGTGGTTTTGAGCATGGATGGGCGAATTTTGAGGCATGAGGGTAGCATTTGCGTCTTTAACGGGTTTTCCTATGTCTGCAGTTATTGCAAATCTTGCCCCAATACAACCCTTTGTGCTGCGTTATCGCGGTCATTGGTTTGCTGCATTTTTCTTTTTAGTACTTGCCGCTGGGGCCATGCTCGCGGTGCCGCTTGCCTTTCGCAGTCTCATCGATGCAGGCTTTTCGGCAGTCGATCTTAACGGCCGCTTCCTCATCTTATTGGGCCTGGCCTTAACGCTTGGTGTGGCTACGGGTTTGCGCTTTTACTGGATGGCCTGGCTTGGCGAGCGGATCACCGCCGATTTGCGAAAGGCCGTGTATGCCCATGTGCTCAGCCAACCTCCGGCTTTTTTTGAAACCTTAAAGACCGGCGGCTTACTATCGCGATTGACTGCCGACACCTCCTTGGTTCAAACCCTTGTGGGCACCAGCATTTCGATGGCACTGCGCTCTAGTCTCTTATTGCTCGGTGCACTCACCATGATGGTCGTGACAAGCCCTAAGCTTGCCCTTTCCTTGATCGGACTGCTGGTGGTGGTCGTATTGCCGCTATGGGCAACCGGAAGGCGGGTGAGACGTCTTTCGCGAGACAGTCAGGATCGTTTAGCTGATAGCGCTGCGCGAGCCGGCGAACGATTGGGGGCCATGCCGCTGGTACAGGCTTATCAGCGCGAGTCTTTCGAGGCGCAAGCCTACGCCGATGAGGTTGATCGAGCGCTTGCCGCCGCATTGCGGCGCAATCGACTTCGTTCAAGTCTGACTGCGCTTGCGATCGTGCTTAGCTTTAGCGTGATCGTGTTTACCCTCTGGATGGGTGCCCAATCGGTGGTGGGTGGGCGAACCAGTACCGGTGAACTTGCCCAATTTGTTTTTTACGCAGCCCTGGTAGCGGGCTCGATGGGCGCCTTATCCGAGGTATTTGGCGACTTGCAACGCGCTGCAGGTGCTGCTGAGCGTCTCGGTGAGTTGCTGCCAAACCCTGGCCTGGATCGGCAAGTTTTGTTTGAGAGAGCTCAAGCGCCGGTTGAAAAGCCGGTTGATAAGCCCTTTGAAAAGTCGGTATCTCGTGCTGAGCCTAGCAATGCACTTGTTGAAAATCCAGCAGTGCACGAAGTCAAGCCAGGCGAGTTAAATGCGCATGCTTTGACCCAAACGCCGGTTTTGGCTTTTTTGAGCGATGTTCATTTTGCATATCCTTCAATTCCAAATCATCCGGTCTTGCGCGGTGTCGATTTGGAGGTGCGGGCAGGGGAGACCGTGGCACTGGTGGGGCCCTCGGGCGCGGGCAAGAGCACCGTGTTTCAGCTGCTTCTTGGGCTTTACGCTTGCAACCAGGGTCGCGTCGGGCTTGGATCGCACGATGCTTATCGTGAGGCTCGTGATTGTCGGGCTCGGATGGCGTGGGTGCCGCAAGAGCCCGTTTTGTTTTCTGGAACAGCGTTCGATAATATTCGATATGGTTTATTAAACGCTAGCGATGAGGCTGTTTTTGCTGCTGCAAAGATGGCGCATGCTGATGACTTTATTCGCGCCCTGCCTGAAGGCTATCAAAGTGAACTGGGCGAACGAGGCGTGCGCCTCTCAGGTGGGCAGCGTCAGCGTCTCGCACTGGCGCGTGCCATCGTTCGAAACCCCGATTTACTTTTGCTCGATGAAGCTACCTCGGCCTTGGATGCGGAATCCGAAGCCTTGGTCCAGGACACGCTCGATCGTTGGCTGCCGGGACGCAGCTCCTTGGTGATTGCGCATCGATTGGCTACCGTGCGAAAGGCCCACCGGATCGTGGTGATGGACGAGGGTAAGGTGGTTGAAACCGGCACCCATGAGAGCTTGCTTGAGCAAAACGGGCTTTACGCCCGTCTTGCCAGGCTTCAGTTTCAGGCATAGCAGTCAACGGCCTTAGCGCGCACTTAACTGTGCCGCCAAGGACTTGCGCTGAGCATGAGCTTGCCAATAGCGATCCCGCAATAGGCGTTTATAAAGTTTGCCTGTGGGATGCCTGGGAAGCTCAGCTTCGAAGTCAACGCTTCGTGGGCATTTGATAGCAGAAAGTTTTGAGCGACAAAATTCGATCAGGGTTTCGGCAAGCTCAGGGCTTGCATGCTTGGGCTCACGCAATTGCACTACTGCTTTGACAGCCTCGCCAAATTCCTCATCAGGCACACCAAAGACTGCTACATCAAGGACTTCGGGGTGGAGGATTAAGATGTTTTCTGCCTCTTGAGGATAGATGTTGACCCCGCCTGAGATGATCATGAAAGCTTTTCGATCGGTCAAATAAAGATAATCATCATCGTCAAGATAACCGATGTCGCCAAGCGTACTCCAACCCGCCGGGTGGCGCGATTCGGCCGTCTTGCTCGGGTCGTCGAAATATTCAAAGCTTGGCCCATCGGCAAAGTAAACCGTACCCGCCTCGCCTTTGGGCATAAGCGTCCCATCTTCGCCAACAATCTTCACAACACCCAGCACCGCTTTGCCAACCGTTCCGGGGTGTTGAAGCCATGCTTCGGAGTTCACCATGGTGAGGCCATTGCCTTCGGTACCTGCATAGTATTCGTAAAGAATCGGCCCCCACCAGTCGATCATCGCCTGCTTGACTGCGATGGGACAGGGCGCAGCGGCGTGGATCGCAACCTTTAAGCTGTCGAGCCGATGCTTTTTGCGGTTTGTTTCGGGCAATTTGAGCATGCGCACAAACATGGTGGGCACAAGCTGTGTGTGGGTGATTTGATAGCGTTCTACAAAAGAAAGGTATTGCTCGGCATCAAAGTGTTCCATGATCACGCAAGTGCCGCCTAATCGCATCACCGTCATGTTAAAGCGTAGCGGTGCTGCGTGATAAAGCGGTGCAGGCGAGAGATAAATCGTTGACTCGTCCATGCGATACATTTTTTGTGACAAGGGTACGAGCGGTTTGACGGTGTCAATCGCCTCGCCAGTCAGCGGCACCCGAACACCCTTAGGCCTTCCCGTGGTGCCCGAAGAGTAAAGCATGTCATAGCCCGAGCTTTCATCCTCAATAGGGTTTGTAGGCTCCATGGCCCAGAGCGCTTCAAGTGCGTGAATCTTTGGCGCAATGTCGATGTCTTTTTCGATATCGAGCAGGTAAACACCTCGGTCAGGTTGGATCTGATCCATGGCGGCCAGGCATGTTTGGAGCAGTGCTTTACTGCTGATCAAGACGCGTGCCTTACAGTTATTAACGATATAGCTGAGTTCATCGACGCCAAGCCTTGAACTGATCGCCGTGTAGTAAAGCCCGCTGCGTTGCGCAGCCCAGCAGATTTCAAAAAAACGCGGATGATTTTCTAAAAACAAAGCGATGGCATCGCCCGCTTTGAGCCCCTGCTTGCGAAACCAGTGCGCAAGCTGATTCGAACGCTCATCAAGCTCTCGGTAAGTTGTGACGCTTCCGCTTGAGGCCATGATGATTGCAGCCTTATTCGGTGTTTGTTTTGCGTGACGCGATGGGTGCATTGTTTGTCTCCCGGAACCTTTGTTTGAATGCCCTTTAACCATAGGGCTTTTTGGTCTGAAGGCTTATGGTAATGTGAACAGAGGCTCTTTGTTATCAACCTTCTTTATAACGTCCATCATGAAGATGCTCGACCCCCAAGCCCGCGCGTTGCTCGATCTCATCGAGAAAAACGGCATACCTCAGGTATGGCAACAAACACCGCTTGAGGCAAGACAGTCCTACCGAGAACGCCGCTTCTTTTCGCAGGAAGACCCACCGGCCGATGTACGAGCGACGGCACTGAGCGCTCCTGGGCCCCATGGACCGGTACCCTTGCGTGCCTTTCGACCCAAGGCTGCGCCTGCGGATGCAGCATTGCCGGTGCTGGTTTATTTTCATGGTGGGGGTTGGGTTATCGGTGATCTCGATACACACGATGTTTTGTGTCGGCAACTCGCTCGTGAATCCCAGGCCATGGTGGTTTCGGTGGACTACCGCATGGCGCCTGAGTTTGAGTTTCCCGCAGCGGTTGACGACTGTTGGGCGGCCACATGCTGGATTGCCGAGCATGGACAAAGCCTCGGCATGGATACCGCAAGACTGGCTGTGGGTGGCGATAGCGCAGGTGGTAATCTGGCTGCTGTGATCAGTCTGATGGCTCGCGATCACCCGCCCCATCCGAACATTGCGTATCAAGTACTGATTTATCCTGCCACTGAAATGGACGCTGCGACCGAGTCCATGCGCGTCAACGGCGAGGGATTTTTGCTCAGCAGCAAGTCGATGTTGTGGTTTATGAAACAGTACCTCGGCGATCGCTCAAGCACCTCCGAGACCAAGACTTGGCGCGCCTCACCCTTACTTGCTGCCTCTCATGCCTCCTTGCCGCCCGCTTTGGTGTTAACCGCGGGCTTTGATCCCTTGAGGGACGAAGGACGAATGTATGCCGATAAGCTCTCTGCGGATGGCACGCCTGCGCAATACATTTGCTTTGAGCGCCAAATCCACGGCTTTATCACCATGTCGCGGGTGATCGACGAGGCCAAGACCGCGGTTTCATTGTGCGCTAGCTCGCTTCGACGCGCCTTCGATGCGGTCAGCTCGCAGAAAACTTAAGCCAGCGGCAGCAGGTAATAGGCTGCAAAAGGCAAGCGGTAGGCTGTAGCTGCCGCTTGTGCTCACGCCCAGGCCAAAGAGCACTGGACCGACCATGCCGCCAAAAAAAGTAATGAATTGGGTGCCGCCATTGGCCTGTGCGATTTGCCCGGGCGGTGCTCGATGGGCCAATTCGGCGAAATAAACCCCATTCCAGGCCACAACGGTTGCAGCACAGGCCATGGCGCAGGCCATAAGACTGGCATCGCTGCTTTGCAATTTAAGCTGGCTAAGCCACAGCATGCATGCGGCCATGCTCAACCCCAGAAGGCCCAATAACAAGCCCGGTCGTACCCAGCGGTCGGAGACATAGCCCCAAAACACGCGCCCCACCGTACTTACGACTTGTGAGCCTGCCAGCACGAGTGCGGCAAAGCTAATGCTTTGCTGCAATTCGAGGTGAAAGTAGGATACGAGAAAGGTCACAAAGCAAATTTGCGTGCTTGAATAAGCAAAAGAGCTCAAGCCTAAGCGCCGCAAGTGCTGATCGCCAAGGACCAATCGCAGCGGTCCCATCAGACTGTCGCGTAAAGCCCGACCTGTGTTTGAAGCGGGCGCATCAGGTTTGGGGCCTTCAAGGCGCCCGCGGCTTGGTTGGCTCAAGAGGGCCACTGCAAGACATGGGATGAGCAAAAGAAGACTGCTTAACTGCCAGCTGAACCAGGCTAACAGCACCGAAAGCGACAAGCCTGCAAAGCCAACCCCAAGGGGTACGCCGGTTTGCTTGATGGAAAAGAAGAGCCCACGTCGATCTGCTGGCGTGTGGCGGGTGAGTATGTCGGCTGCGGCCGGGTTGGTACAGCCATAGCCCAGCCCCATGGCAACAGCGGCTGGGAGCACCAACCAAGCCAGATTCATCGATAGCAGGCCAAGTCCCAGCGCGCTCGCAAGCATGGCCCACTGGGTGAGCCGCACCGCGCCGATGCGGGTGACATGATGACTCACGATTAAGCCGGTGAACATGGCGCTGCAATAAGCAAGCCCGGTAAACCAGCCAATGCGCTCGGCCGGTAAGCCAAGCGAGGGTGCCGCAATCGGCGCCAGTACCGCGGGTGCGTTGAGTGCGACGGTTGTTGCGACCTGGGCTGCCAAGGTCACCGAAAGTGCGATAAAGGCTTGACTCATGTCCCATTGTCGCTGCCAAACTTGGGCCTGCCCAGTTGCAGCGGTCCGCAATTGGCATGCTTGCTGGCAAACTCTGCCTCTTATGTTCAAGCCATCGGACCATTTGCGTATTCTTGCCGGACCCTTTGCCCGCGAGCAAATTTGCAGTCACGGACTGCATGCTGAGCAGATAAGAGCGATTGCAGGAGCAGCGGGCGGCCCCAAAGGCCTCATTCTTGGTCCGCTCGATCAGTTTATTTTTGGTCAGTGGCTCAAGGCCTCCACGCAGTCGATTGACTTGATTGGCGCATCGATTGGCTGTTGGCGTCTTGCCGCGGCCTGTGCGCCTGATCCAGAGGACAAACTCAAGGCCTTTAGCAAGGCTTATATCGAGCAGGACTATCGTATCCCCGAAGGTCAGCGCCGGCCTGCACCGTCTGCAGTCAGTGCATCATTTGCCGAGGGCTTGGCAGCGTTTTTTGGCGGGCTGAGTCAACAAGTGCTTGAGCACGCGAGATACAGGCTGCATGTCGTCACAGCGCTCGGCGGCCCGGTGCTAAAGCGGGCGGCAAGCGCTAAAGCATTCGATTTAAGTGTGGCCTTTGCAAGAGCCTGGCTTGCCAACGCCCGCTCGCGCCAAGCACTTGGCGCTTATCTCAAACGGGTGGTGTTCTCAGCTTCAGTACAGCATGCTGTGCATCCATCGCAGCAAGTCAGTGCCCATGACCTGGATGCCGCCCTCTTTCTTCATGATTACCCGGCCAAGCAGGTGCTACTTGATCGCCACAACTGGTTGTCCGCCATTCAGGCCTCTTGTTCGATACCGATGGTGCTTGATCCAGTTTGGGATTTGGCAGGCGCACCTGAGGGCCCCTACTGGTATGGCGGACTCACCGACTATCATTTGCGCTTGAACTATGCCGCGCTCAAACCGGGTCTGGTGCTTTATCCCCACTTTATCGATCGGCTGATACCAGGTTGGCTCGACAAGCCTTGGCTCTGGCGGCACCGAGCCCATGAGGGCTTGGATAATTTGGTGCTTCTGTGTCCAAGCAAGGCCTGGGTTCAAGGCCTGCCCGATGACAGACTGCCCGATCGCCATGACTTTGTGCGTTTTGCGCATGACCCGGTGGCGCGCATGCATCGCTGGCGGGTGGTGCTTGCTCAAGCGCAGTCCCTGGCACAGGCCTTTGCCTGTTTTATCCGCGATCCGGCTTGTATCGCGGTCGAACCACTATGAATGAGATAACGAATCGCTATGACAATTTGGCACAGTCCCCCTGATCTCGCATTTTTTCAGCGTATCCATGAGCACACCGCCGTAGCCCAGCTCGGTATCGAATTTATCGAAGCTGGTGACGACTTTCTTGTTGCACGCATGCCTCACGATGAGCGTACCCGGCAGCCCTACGGACTGATTCATGGCGGGGCCAATGTGCTGCTTGCTGAAACCGTAGGAAGCGCTGCGGCGGCGCAAGTCGTCGACCGCAGTCGCTTTCGTTGTGTTGGTTTGGAAATCAACGCGAATCATTTGCGTGCCGTGCGCAGCGGTTGGGTGCGAGCTTTCGCGCGCCCATTGCATCTGGGCCGAACCACTCAGGTTTGGGATATCAAAATCTATGACGATCACGAGCGTTTGAGCTGTGTCTGCCGCTTTACAGTCGCCGTGGTGCCTGCCGAGGTCATCGAGGGAGCCAAGGCTTGAAAGCCATCGCTGAGGCGATGCTCATGCCTTGTTGGGGCATGTTTGCGAGCCAGGCGATGCCCATGCCTTCTTGGGGCCTGGTTGCGAGCCGGGCAAAGACATAAGCATGCCGATCAAAGCACCGGCACCTCTGAGTTTGCACAGCGATCGCTTGGTGCTTGCACCAGGAGAAGCCTGCGACGCGATTGAAATCTACGAGTTGATGCTCAGAAACCACGCTTACTTTAGCTACTGGAACCCAGTCATCGACCGCGCACAGCTAAGCGCTGAGTATGTCTTGCAACTGATTGAATCCGAAGGCTTTGCTTGGACGCGAGGTGAGAGCCTGCGCTTTTGGATTCGTTTGCGCGAGGCGCCTTCGAAGCTGATTGGGTGGGTCAAGATTGACGCTTTGACGGCGGGAGCCTTTTATTCCGGACGTGTTGGCTACGCAATCGCCGAGTCACATCATCGTAAAGGTTATATGCAAGAGGCATTGGCCGCAGCCAAGCGCTGGCTTTTCACCTCGTCGATTAACTTGCATCGTCTTCAGGCCTCTGTGCTTCCAGAAAACAAGGCGAGTCTTGCCGTGCTTAGGCATTGCGGTTTTGAAGACATCGGTTTGGCAGCTTCTTATCTTTGGGTACGGGGTGCCTGGCGTGATCACCTCATCACCCAATGTATCAACAAGGACTGGCGTCATGTCGCGCGCTAAGGCGATCGAGCAACAAGTACCGAGCGATTGGCTCATTCGTGCTTACGCGCCGGAGGATCGAGAAAAGCTCGTTGCTCTTTGGGAACAATGTGGTCTGGTTCGGCCTTGGAACAACCCTTACCGCGATATCGAGCGGAAACAGGCAAACCGGCCGCAATGGCTTCGCGTTGTCGAAGTGCAACGCAGTGCGAAGCGCTGGGAGCTTATCGGTTCAATCATGATTGGTTATGAAGGGCATCGTGGCTGGGTGAATTATCTTGCGGTACATCCGCGCTGGCAGGGCCGAGGCCTTGGGCGTGCCCTCATGGCAGAGGCGGAAAGTCTGCTTTTGGCCGAAGCCTGTCCGAAGCTAAGCCTTTTGGTTCGTAGCGACAACGAGGCTGTACGCGCCTTCTATGAACGTTTAGGCTATCGCGTTGATCAAGCGCTTGCGATGGGAAAACGCCTCATACCCGACGACTGATCGTCAATGTCCATGTAACATGACATCGATGATTGTTCATAAAACTGGGCGGTTTGATTTCTTCGCGCGAGGCTGAGCCATGAAGCATGTTTATCCCTTTGC
>VGHV01000050.1 GCA_016868095.1 Betaproteobacteria bacterium | reverse complement strand
CCTAATGACCTAATCGCCTCGGCTTGCTGATAGCCATGTTCAATCAGCAAGAGGCCAGGGTCTTCGATGAGGCCCATAGCAGCCCGATGCACAAAGCCCTCGGTGATTTTTTGGATCGCGCCAAGTCCGTCGGCTTCGTCGCTCAAGGCAAGGCGTGGTTCAAAACGAAGATCACCCTGCATTAAGTGGGGGTCATCCATCGATAAATAGGGGGGATTGCTGAGTACCAGCGACAGACTTTCCAAGGGAACGGCTTCCCACCAGTCGCTGCGCTGAAATCGAATTTGCTGGTCAGGCCCGAGCAGATGTTGCGCGTTGCGACTGGCAAGTTCGAGTGCTTTGGGATTGATATCACAAGCCATCAAGCGTACATCGGGACGATGATGGGCAAGCGCTATGGCAATGGCGCCGCTGCCGGTACCAAGATCAATGGCAGCACCATGCCTGGGCAATAAGCGAATAGCCGCATGGACTAGCCATTCGGTCTCGGGCCTCGGTATTAAGACCTCTTGGTTGACCGCAAAGCTCAAGCCAAAAAACTCTCGCTTACCGACCAAATAGGCCATCGGATGTCCTTGCGAACGCAAGCCTAAGAGCATCGTAAAAGCGTCAATCTGCTTCTCACTGAGCAGGTCATCATCATGTGCCAACAAGTACTCTCTTGGCTTTCCAAGAAGCATCTCAAGCAACATGAGGCGCTCAAGCCGGCTGACCGGCGCTTCGGTTTGTAAGCGAAGCGCATGGGCCAGGCTAGGTATCATGGACATCGACGAGTGAGCCTTGTCATGAACTTTCGCCAAGGCTGGCAAGTAAGTCAGCTTGATGGGCCGAAGCGAGTGCGTCGAGTAATTCATCAATATCGCCATCCATCATCGGCGCGATGCGGTAAAGCGTGAGGTTGATTCTGTGGTCGGTGATTCGGCCTTGAGGAAAGTTATAGGTGCGAATACGTTCTGATCGATCACCCGAACCGATCAGGCTTTTTCGATGCGCAGACTCTTTGGCCTGGGCTTCACGGTCTCGCTGATCGCGAATCCTTGCGATGAGCACTTGCATCGCTTTGTCCCGGTTTCGGTGTTGGCTACGGTCGTCTTGGCATTCAGCAACGATGCCGGTTGGCAAATGGGTGATTCGCACCGCTGATTCGGTCTTGTTCACATGCTGCCCGCCCGCACCCGAGGCGCGAAAGACGTCGATGCGTAATTCACCCGGATCGATGACGATATCGCCGATATCATCGCCTTCGGATAAGACCGCAACCGTGCAAGCTGAGGTATGAATACGCCCTTGCGACTCGGTGACAGGAATGCGCTGTACGCGATGGCCGCCCGATTCGAACTTCATCCTGGCAAATACCGCCTCGCCCTCGAGCCGTACAACCACCTCCTTGTAGCCTCCGAGCTCGGATTCACTCGCCGAGAGCAGTTCGCTGCGCCAGCCTTTGCGCTCGGCATAGCGCAAGTACATCCTGAGCATGTCGCCGGCAAAAAGAGCCGACTCGTCACCACCTGTACCTGCCCGAATTTCCAGCAACACATTGCGATGATCGTTGGGATCTTTCGGAAGCATCAAGGTTTCGAGGAGCTTCACTTCTTGCTCCATGTGCTGCGAGGCCTGGCTTTCTTCTTCTTTTGCCCATTCGCCGAGTTCGGGGTCTTGAATCATCTCGCGCGCGGCAAGTAAATCCTCATTGGCTTGCTGCCAGGCCTGAAAATGTTCCATCAACTGAGTGAGTTCGGCGTGTTCACGGTGGTATTGACGCAGTGCCTTGGGGTCTTTTAAAAGCTGATCGCTCGATAACAGGCGGTTAACGTCTTCAAGGCGTTGCGCATGCTGTTCAAGCTTTTGGATCATCGAGGGTTTCATAGGATCTGTAGCCTGGCTGGGCTTTTAGGGGAGTCAAGAAGTAATCTGCCGACAAGAAGCGGCAGCTCAAGTGGGTCGTCGCTAAGACTCTGCGTTGCGCAGATTTAAGCGTTTGCTTGAGCGACTTAAACGGTCAAGGCGTTTCCCGTGGGCGCGATTGGGTAACCAGTGCGCGTCTTGGGCCTGGGTGCCAAGACCTGCTGCGTCTTGCAGCATTTGGGTTGGGCCATGCAAGAACTTCGCTGTTAAGGCGAGCGATAAGCCTTCGATCACTCGGCCTGGATCCTCGCCCCTGGCAAGTAAGCGCATGGCGCGCTCAAGCTCAAGCCGACGCAGCGCTTGGGCCTTTTCGTGTAGTTCTTGAATCGCAGGCACTGCACGTCTTCTTGCCAACCAGTGCATGAAATGTTCAACCCGAGCCTCGATGATTGCCTCGGCCTGTGAGGCCGCCTGGCGACGGTTAGCCATGCCCTGGCGCACGACTTCGCCTAAATCATCGACGGTATAGAGGAAGACGTCGGGTAGCCTGCAAACTTCAGGTTCGATGTCGCGTGGCACGGCAAGATCGACCATAAATAAAGGCTTATGACGTCGCGCCTTAAGCGCGCGTTCGACCATACCAAGCCCCATGATGGGTAGCGAACTCGCCGTACAGCTGACCACAATGTCAAATTCATGCAGGCGGGTTGAAAGCTCGGAGAGTTCCATGCTTTGAGCAGCAAAGCGACGCGCAAGGCGTTGTGCGCGGTCAAGGCTGCGGTTTGCCACGAGCATCGCCTTGGGATGGCGCGCTGCAAAATGGGTGGCCGCAAGCTCGATCATTTCGCCAGCGCCCACAAATAAGACACGCGTGTCTTCAAGACGCTCAAAAATTCGTTCAGCGAGGCGCACAGCGGCTGCGGCCAGCGACACCGATTGCGATCCAATTTCGGTTTGAGTTCGAACTTCCTTAGCGACGGCAAAGCTACGTTGGAAGAGTTGATGCAAGTGCGGACCCAAGGAGCGAGCCTCTTGGGCCGTTCGTACGGCGTCTTTCATTTGACCGAGGATTTGCGCTTCGCCCAGCACCATCGAGTCGAGTCCACTGGCCACCCGAAAAGCGTGTCGTACGGTTTGGTCGCCAGGGAGCGTGTAGGTATGGCTTCGGATATCGCCCGCTTTTAGTCCACCGTGAGAGGCAATCCACTGTTCGAGGGCCTGCGAGGCAGCTTGCGGTTGTGGGGTTGCACAGTAAATCTCAGTGCGATTGCAGGTTGACAGGATGGCCGACTCCCGAAGCAGTTCACCCGCCCTTGACTTCAGATCATGAGCAGCTTTGACTAAGCTTTCCCCGGCGAAGGCCACCCTTTCACGCATCGCGAGAGACGCGCTTTGGTGGTTGAGTCCGAGGGTGAGCAAATGCATGGTCAAATGGGGGAGGGGTTGTGCTTTATCGTGGGTGGTCTGATGAATCGAGGATTAAGTCTCTTCGTCGCTCACATTTATGGCCGGTTAGGGCGTAAAAACAGATGATAGGCTGGATTGTTGGTTTCCTCCAGATGCGGATAGCCCAAACCAGCAAGAAAGTGTTGGAATGCTGCTTCATCGGCTTGGGGTACTTGAAGCCCAACAAGTACCCTGCCGAAATCAGCACCGTGATTTCGGTAGTGAAAAAGCGAGATATTCCAGTCAGGCCGCATCTGGGTCAGAAATCGTGACAAAGCACCGGGGCGTTCAGGAAACTCAAATCGAAAGAGGCGCTCATCTTTGGCATGGCTTGAGCTGCCTCCGACCAAATGTCTGATGTGAAGTTTGGCCATTTCATCATCGGTCAGATTGATCGTCTCAAGGCCTTCTTGGGCAAAGATGCTGGCTATCGCGTTGGCTTCATCACGGGCTTGGATTTGAATGCCTACAAAGACATGCGCTCGCTTTAAGTCGCTCATGCGGTAGTTGAATTCGGTGACATTACGCTCGCCGATCAGTGCGCAAAACCGTTTAAACGACCCACGTTGCTCAGGGATGGTGACCGCAAAAATAGCCTCTCGCTGCTCGCCAATCTCGGCCCTTTCAGACACAAAGCGTAGCCTGTCAAAATTCATATTGGCGCCGCAGGCAATCGCCACCAGGGTCTTATGCTTTGCCTGATCGGGTCTTTCGGCCCAGACCTTTGCGCCTGCAATAGCAAGCGCTCCGGCCGGCTCCATGATCGAGCGTGTATCTTGAAAGACGTCCTTGATTGCGGCACAAATGGCATCGGTGTTAACGCAAATCACCTCATCCACGAATTGCCGGGCGAGGGCGAAGGTTTCTTGGCCCACCTGCTTCACCGCTGTGCCATCAGAGAAAAGTCCCACTTCCGACAAGACCACCCGCTCACCGCAAGCAAGTGACTGGGCCATGGCGTTGGAGTCGTCCGTCTGTACCCCAATAATCTTGATCTCTGGTCTTATCTGTTTTACGTAAGCGGCAATCCCGGCAATCAGGCCGCCACCACCGATTGCAACAAAAATGGCTTCGATCGGGTCGGGGTGTTGGCGCAAGATTTCCATCCCGATCGTGCCTTGGCCGGCAATGACATCGGGATCATCAAAAGGGTGAACAAAGCTAAAGCCATGCTTGTGTTGCAAACTCAGGGCATGACTGTAGGCATCGCTATAGCTATCCCCGGCAAGTACCACTTGCGCCTGCCTAGCGCGTACGGCCTCGATTTTCACCGCCGGCGTTGTGACCGGCATGACAATGACAGCACGACAACCGAGGTGCTGGGCGGCCAGCGCAACGCCTTGAGCATGGTTACCCGCCGAGGCAGCGATCACACCGCGGGCGCGCTCCTCCTCGCTAAGTCGCACCATTTTGTTGTAGGCGCCGCGCAATTTGAAGGAAAAAACCGTTTGCATGTCTTCGCGTTTGAGCAGCAGGCGATGCCCCAAGCGCGTGGAAAGACCAGGGGCTGGCTCAAGCGGTGTCTCTCTCGCCACGTCGTACACACGAGCAGTGAGAATGCGTTTCAAGTAGTCAATCGGCATCGGCGTTATGCCCCAAATCGGTCAATCCTCGATTCTAGATCGGCTTGGACGCCATGAGCACAAGCCTAGAAAATGCCCTTGCGGCAGCACTTGCCTGGTTTGCCCTGCCGCAGTTTGGTTTATCCACGGTCTTCATCACAGCTTTTGTCTCTGCCACGCTCCTGCCCATGGGTTCGGAGCCGGTTGTTTTCGGCTACGTCAAGCTGCATCCGGAGCAGTTCTGGCTAACCATCGCCGTGGCAACGCTGGGTAATACCCTGGGCGGTGCGGTCGATTACTGGATGGGACGAGGCGCTCAAAGTGCGGCGGCCGCAATGGGCGCACTTGGAAATAAGGGCGGCAAGCGTTATTTGGGCTGGTTTGAGAGGCTAGGCCCAAAAGTGCTCATACTTGCGTGGTTGCCGATTGTTGGTGACCCTTTATGCGCGGTGGCAGGCTGGTTGAGGCTGGCCTTTTGGCCTTGCTTGGCCTGGATTGCGATCGGCAAGTGTTTACGCTACATCATCATGACCTGGTTGCTGATGGAGGTTCCCGATCAGTTCTGGAAATCGCTCCTGCCATGAGCATGATTCAAAACCTTGTTGATGCTCGCAAGCAAAACGAAGCGGTCTTACGAAGCGGTCTTCGCGCTGTAGGGAAATGCTGCGATGCGAGAAAGTCTACGTACAATCTTTTCATGAATGCTCCGTTAAGCAGGTTTTGATGAATGCTCCTCTAACCGAGGCCCTAAGGCCCATTGAGCAAGCCGAAGCAAAGGCGTCGTCTGCTCAACGACTTCGTGAAATCCCCTATAACTACACCTCGTTTTCAGATCGAGAAATCGTCATGCGCTTGCTCGGAGAGCGAGGCTGGTCCTTAGTTGAGCGCTTGCGTTCGCAGCGCAAAACAGGCCGCTCTGCCCGGATGCTGTATGAGGTGCTTGGCGATATTTGGGTGGTCGAGCGCAACCCTTATTTGCAGGACGATTTGATCGATAACCCCAAGCGACAGGCCTTGCTGATTGAGGCATTGCATCATCGACTTGGTGATATCGAAAAGCGTGGTGACGAGGGGGCTGGACTTTCGGGCGACGTAGCGGCTTTGCTCGAGTTGGCAAGGCGCGCGGTAGCACATTTTGAACAGCAACTCTCCCAAGCTTCATCGATGCGCAAGCGTGCGATGCGTCTGCTTGCCAAACATACCGCTAAAGACAATATTTGTTTTGACGCCATGTCGCGGGTGTCGCACGTAACCGATGCGACCGACTGGCGGGTTGAATATCCTTTTGTGGTGCTTGCACCCGACTCAGAAGCAGAGGTGGCCGCCCTTGTTAAAGCCTGTATCGATCTGGATTTGACCATTATCCCTCGAGGTGGTGGTACAGGTTATACCGGTGGCGCCATTCCTTTGCATCCTATGTCTGCAGTGATCAACACCGAAAAGCTCGAGCAACTTGGCGAGGTACAGCTCGTTGATTTGCCCGGATTGCCCGAAAAGGTCGCGGTGATCGAAACCCAGGCGGGTGTGGTCACCAAAAGGGTGACTGAAGCTGCCGATCGTGCGGGCTTTGTTTTTGCAGTCGACCCGACATCATGGGAAGCGTCTTGCATCGGCGGCAACATTGCCATGAACGCTGGGGGCAAAAAGGCCGTACTCTGGGGAACGGCGCTCGATAATCTTGCCTGGTGGCGCATGGTCGACCCGCAGGGCAACTGGCTCGAGGTGACCCGAATTGGCCATAACCTGGGAAAAATCCACGATGCCGATGTCGCCAATTTCGCATTGCATTGGTACGCACCCAATCAGCTTGCTGCAAACGGGCAGATGCAGGGGGGCGCGATTCGATCTGAAAACTTGAGCATTCCTGGCAATCGATTTAGAAAGCTTGGCCTTGGAAAAGATGTTACTGATAAGTTTTTAAGCGGTCTGCCCGGAGTACAAAAGGAAGGCACAGACGGTCTTATCACCGCGGCGCGCTGGGTCTTGCATCGAATGCCTCCGTTTACCCGCACGGTTTGTCTTGAGTTTTTCGGACAGGCCGCACTTGCCGTGCCTTCAATTGTCGAAATCAAGGCTTATCTGGATCAGCGCCCAGGAGGCGCTTTATTGGCCGGGCTTGAACACCTTGATGAGCGCTACCTGCGTGCGGTGGGCTACGCCACCAAATCGCGTCGTGGTGGCTTGCCGAAGATGGTATTGATTGGCGATATCGTGGGCGATGATGATAGTGCTGTTGCTCGTGCAAGCGCCGAGGTTGTGCGCCTGGCGAACCTGCGAAGTGGCGAAGGTTTTATTGCGGTCAGTGCTGAATCGCGCAAAACGTTTTGGGCAGATCGCGGACGTACCGCAGCGATTGCAAGACATACCAACGCATTCAAGATCAACGAAGACGTGGTCATACCACTGCCTATGATGGCTCGTTATACAGACGGTATCGATCGAATCAATATCGAGCTTTCCACCGCGAACAAGCTCGATTTGGCCACGGCCGTACTTGATTTTCTGGCACAAGATGTTGCAAAGCTTCCGATTGCGCCAGGCGATGATCCTGAGTTTGCCAAACAGTCCCTTGACGATTTACTGGTTCAACGTGTGGAAGATGCACGCAAAGTCATTGAGACGGCGATGGCACGTTGGCGTTTTCTCATCGATTCGATGGATTTGCCTTTGCAAGGCCTGCTACCTTCCCTAAGGGCTCATGGCGTTGATGCCTTAGTTGATGCAGATTTCAAGTTGATTGCGCCATGGCAGGCTGCAATCGACGAAGGTCGCGAACCCAAACTCTTCGAACTGCTTCAGGATCGAACGATTCGGATTGCATGGCGTCAAGATGTTCTAAAGCCACTCAACGAGTTGTTTTCGGGGGCTTACTTTGCACCGATTCGTGAAGCGATCCACGCGATTCATTCACGATTGCGGCGCAGTCGGGTCTTTGTCGCTTTGCATATGCACGCAGGCGATGGCAATGTTCATACCAATATTCCTGTTAATTCCGACGACTACGGCATGTTGCAGCAGGCCAATGCGGCTGTTGTAAAAATTATGGCGCTTGCGCGATCGCTTGGCGGTGTGATTTCGGGTGAACACGGCATTGGCATCACCAAACTTGAATTTTTAACCGAAGAAGAGCTTGGGCCTTTTGCTGAATATAAAAAGAAGATCGATCCGAGCGGGCACTTTAATCGCGGCAAATTACTCAAAGGCGCCGATTTGAGTCGAGCCTATACGCCAAGCTTTGGGCTTATGGGTGCTGAGTCATTGATTCTCCAGCAATCAGATATTGGCTCGATCGCCCACTCAATCAAGGACTGCTTGCGTTGCGGCAAGTGCAAGCCTGTTTGTACAACCCATGTGCCACGCGCCAATTTGCTTTACTCGCCACGCAATAAAATTCTTGCGACCTCGCTGCTTATTGAAGCCTTTCTTTACGAAGAACAAACACGGCGTGGTGTATCGATTCGGCATTGGGAAGAGTTTTCAGATGTCGCCGATCATTGCACGGTTTGTCACAAATGCGAGTCGCCATGCCCGGTTGATATCGACTTCGGTGATGTGTCGATGAACATGCGAAATTTGCTTCGAAAAATGGGTAAAAAGCGCTTCAACCCTGGCAATGCTGCAGCCATGTTTTTCCTTAACGCAACCGATCCCGATACGATTCGTGCAACCCGGCTTGCGATGGTTGATGTGGGTTTTAAAGCGCAACGGCTTGCTGCCGATTTGCTCAAACGCTTTTCTCGACCCAATCGCGAACGTCCGCAAGCAAGTCTAGGGCGACCGCCGATGCGCGAGCAGGTGCTGCACTTTGTGAATCGTAAGCTGCCAGGCAATTTGCCGAAAAAAACAGCGCGTGCACTGCTCGACATTGAAGATGCTCGTTATGTGCCGATTATTCGCAACCCTCACAGCACGCATGTGGACAGCGAGGCGGTTTTTTATTTTCCGGGATGTGGCTCAGAGCGTCTTTTTTCGCAGGTGGGTCTGGCAACTCAGGCATTACTTTGGGAAGTTGGCGTTCAAACCGTTTTGCCGCCAGGCTATCTATGCTGTGGTTATCCGCAAAAAGGATCAGGGCAGTTTGATAAGGCCGATAAGATCATTACCGATAATCGAGTGCTTTTCCACAGGGTGGCAAATACCCTCAACTATCTTGATATACGGACGGTGGTTGTGAGTTGCGGCACTTGTTTTGATCAGCTGCAGTCTTATGCATTTCATGACATCTTCCCCGGTTGTCGCATTATTGATATTCACGAGTTTTTGATGGAAAAAGGCATGAAACTCGAACATGCGACCGGTGTACGCTACACCTATCATGATCCCTGCCACAGTCCGATGAAGCAATACCAGCCACTCAAGGTTGTCAATCAATTGATGAATGAGTCGATCAACGGCAGCATCGAACGCAATGATCGTTGTTGTGGCGAATCGGGCACCTTTGCAGTCACTCGTCCCGAAATCGCCACGCAAGTCCGCTTTCGAAAGGAGCAGGAATTGCTCAAAGCGGCCGAGGCGATGAGCAAAAGCGCGATAAAAGATGTAGTAAAGCCCGCAGAAAACCGCGCAGTAAAGACCGCAGTAACTTCCGCGGATAAGCCCGCAGAAAAGATCAAGGTGCTGACCTCTTGTCCTTCATGTTTACAAGGTTTGAATCGTTATGAAGATGTAACTGGCATGGAAGCCGATTACATTGTTGTTGAAATGGCCCAACATTTACTTGGCGCGCAATGGTTGCCCGAGTACGTCGCAAAGGCCAATCAAGGCGGCATCGAACGGGTATTGCTGTGATGGCTCCAATCCCTGAATCGATTATTTCGCACCAGCAATCCTGTGTGCTTGAGCTTGTATATGCCCAAGATAAGCGCTACAAGCTGAGCTATGAATTTTTGCGCGTTCACTCCCCCTCTGCTGAGGTTCAGGGGCATGGCCCAGGACAACAGGTGTTGCAAACCGGCAAGCGTGAGGTCCGCATCCATGCGATCGAACCCGTGGGTAACTATGCACTGAAATTAGTGTTTAGCGATGGCCATGACTCTGGCCTTTATTCCTGGGATTTGTTATACCGATTCACCCAACAATACGAAGCAATGTGGGCCGATTATTTGAAGGCTTTACAGGCTGCGGATGCATCAAGAGATTGACCGCACAAGGCCTGCGCAAACCATCGTCCCACCCACTGATTTCTGAGGCATATGGCAGACCAAACCGATTTTGGGTTCTCCAAGGTAAATAGGCAGGACAAAGCAGCCCGCGTCGCTGGTGTTTTTGACTCGGTTGCTTCGCGATACGACTTAATGAACGACTTGATGTCGGGCGGATTACACCGCATCTGGAAGCATGTCGCTGTTTTCTTCGCTGATTTGCGTGAGGGCATGGAAGTCCTCGATGTGGCTGGCGGCACTGCCGATTTATCCTTAGCCATGGCTAAGCGGGTTGGTGCTCAAGGCCAGGTGGTGTTATCAGACATCAATGGTGCAATGCTTTCCCGCGGCCGTGATCGATTAATTGATGCGGGACTCAAAGCGCAGGCGGTTCAATGCGATGCCGAAACCTTACCCTTTTGCGATCATCGTTTTGACCGGGTCACGGTGGCCTTTGGCCTACGAAACATGACCCACAAAGATAAAGCGCTTGCAGAGATGAGGCGGGTGTTGCGACCTGGCGGGAAGCTCTTGGTTTTGGAGTTCTCAAAGGTCAATCCATCGCTTGAAAAACTTTATGACCTATATTCGTTTCATGTGCTACCCCGCTTGGGGCGGCTGGTTGCGGGTGATGAAGCCAGCTATCGCTATTTAGCCGAATCCATTCGCATGCACCCTGACCAGGAGAGCCTGGCAGCGTTGATGCGTGAAGCAGGCCTTGAAGCGGTTCGCTACACCAACCTTACTGGTGGCGTGGTTGCTTTACATGAGGGCATCAAACCATAATAGTACCGGTTCACTGGACGGTCTGCTTGGCCGTTTGACATTTAAGGAGGAAAAGTCATGGGTTCTTTTATCGCTTCGCGATTTAAATCGTTCACACAGCATTTAAAGCATGTTGCTTTGAGTCTTGCTATGGTTCTTGCGCTTGCGACAGCCGGTCTTTTCAGTGCCGACGCCGAAGCGAGCAAACGTCTAGGATCAGGTGGCTCCTCGGGCAAGCAATCCTCGATTGCCACTCAAAAGCAGGCTACGCC
>VGHV01000049.1 GCA_016868095.1 Betaproteobacteria bacterium | reverse complement strand
ACCAGCGATATAGTCAGACACCGCCTTCATCTCTTTGTCAGACATCCGAGCCGCTATGGTCATCATCTGCGAACTGTTTGCACGCGTCCCTTGACGGAAGGCGACAAGCTGTGACTCGGTGTATTCGGCGTATTGGCCTTGGAGGCGGGGGTATTGATCGGGTATACCTGCACCGTTGGGGCTATGGCAACCCGCACAGGCGGGAACACCCTTGTCTGCAATCCCACCACGATAAATTTTCTGACCAAGCTCAACCAAATCCTTATTCTTTGCTGCGGCTGGCTTGAGCTTTTGGGCAGCGAAATAGGCTGAAACATCCCGGATTTGCTGATCGTTGAGTGCTGATGCAAAGCCTTGCATGATCGCATTGTTACGCTCAGGGGGTTTGCCTTCAGCCTGCGGCTTAAAGTTGTGCAGCTGCTTGGCAAGATAAGCGGCATGCTGTGCGGCGAGCTTTGGGTTGGCTGGACTTGGGCTATTGCCGTCTGCGGCATGGCAACCCGCACACACGCCCGAGGCGATTTGCTGACCGGCAGCGATATCGGGTTTTGCAGGCTTACCTGCGGCCTTATCCTGGGCCGAAGCGATGATCGGCACCATAGCCAGCCCAAGGCTAGTGGCAATGACCATCGTCGCGTTTCGCAAAACAAGTGCGGCACGCTGCAGCCTTGTCACAAGCGGAACGCGAAGCGAGAAAGGGCTCAAAGCGCAGTGCGGATGGTGTGAGCCTTTTCGAAAGGCTGGCATTTGCATGAATGAATTCATCACTCGATCTCAGATAAAGGCCAAAGCAACGCGGCCGTGGATGGTCGCAAGCACTTGATTCTACAATAGCCAGCGCAATCAATCTTATGAGTCTGCTACAAACCGCTCAGTTCCTTGATACCGTTGTTCGCCTTGAACACTTACCTAAGGACGACTTACCCGAAATTGCCTTTGTTGGACGCTCCAACGCAGGCAAGTCATCGGCTATCAATGTTCTTTGCGAGCGCAAACGACTTGCCTTCGCCTCCAAGACCCCAGGACGCACACAAGCGCTGAATTTATTTAACTTGCGACTGCCTGCAAGTGCCATGGAGCGCGAAGACAACGATGTGGCAGACAACGTAGTGCCTAGAAAACTTGTTCGCGAATCTTCGGGGCGTCTCAGCGAAACGCCCAGGCTTACGCCGGTCTGGATCGGGCGCTTGGTCGATACACCCGGCTATGGTTATGCAGAAGCGCCCATCCACACGAAATCCCAATGGGACCGACTGGCTGGCAGCTACTTGCAGGCACGCAAAAATCTCAGAGCAGTTGTCTTGATCAGTGATGTGAGACGTGGTCTTACCACGCTCGATGAGGACCTATTGCGATGGGTCGCCCCCCACATACCCGTCGTCATGCTACTAACGAAAGCCGATAAGCTCACGCATCAAGAGCGACTTCGAGCAATCAAGGCCATGAAGGCAAAAATTAAAGCCGGAGAGCTTGTGCGTTCGGAAGCGATGCTCCAGAGCCTGCTCTTTTCAGCGACCCATCGCATGGGACTTGATGAAACCCGCGAATTGATCAAAGTTTGGCTGCTTGGGTCTGCTGAGGCACAGCAGCCCGAATCAGCTTAAGCAAGTGAGGCGCGTGTAGGCTTCATACCTTCGTGGGGCATGCCTAACTGCGTCATACCCTCCTGCGGCATGCCTAACTGCTTCATACCTTACCGAGGCATGCCGAAAAGTTGCTTGTCCAGGTCGCGGAAAAGCTGTAAAACAGCTGTCAGATATCTATGACGTCCAATTTTTTTGACTGCATCAGCTGATTTGATACATGTTTGATGTTCCCAAAGCCTGTCGATGAACCCTCATGCTTCAAGATCAACGTAAACGCACCCGTAGCGGGAAAAAGAGGCCCCGGCATCAAGCCGGGGCAAACGCCTTTCAGTTGAAGGCTCCCGCTCAGGGAGGAGAAGCGGGTAATGCAAGCCGACACCAGAGCTGTTGGAGTCAGGTCGAAGACTCATGCTACGAAGTCAGTTGCATTAGTTGTCTATGATAAACCCTAGACAAAAAACCGCAAGCAGGCGTTTTGTCCAGGCTGACGTGCGGCCAAATACAGCCGATAAAAGTGTGAGATCAGGCTCATACGACCAGAATGCGAACATCGCATCCAGGTAAAAACCATAAGGAACCAGTAACTATGAGCCCTAACCACCCTCATCCCGGCCTGCATACTGCCTCTTTTCCCGCATTCCGTGCTCGAAGGACGAGGAAAGATGACTGGTCTCGGCGCCTGGTTCGCGAGCATCGCTTAAGCGTTGACGATTTGATTTATCCAACCTTTGTCATTGACAAACAGAATTACGAGGAAGCAGTCGCGTCGATGCCAGGGGTAAGTCGCTTCAGCCCGGATCGGCTACTTGCGGTAGCCGAAGACTGTGTCGCCCTCGGTATCCCCGTGATGGCAATTTTCCCGGTGATCGATCCGGCAGTCAAAACCCCGGACGGCATCATTGCAACTGACCCGGAAGGGCTGATCCCAAGGACCGTACGAATGATCAAAGCACGTTTCCCAGAGCTTGGCGTGCTTACTGATGTCGCACTCGACCCCTTTACCAGCCACGGCCAGGATGGGGTCTTGGACAGTGAAGGTTATGTGCTCAACGATGAGACGACTGCGATTTTGGTCGCGCAAGCGCGGGTGCAGGCCCAGGCTGGGGTCGATATTATTGCCCCCTCCGACATGATGGATGGTCGCGTCGGAGCCCTTAGAGGCATGCTTGAGACAGAGCGCTTCATTCATACCCAAATCATGGCTTACTCAGCCAAGTACGCCTCAGGCTTTTATGGACCATTTCGTGACGCGGTCGGTTCGGCAAAAAACCTGGGTAAAAGCAACAAAAAAACTTACCAAATGGACCCTGGCAATTCCGACGAAGCACTCCGCGAAGTAGCCCTTGATCTGGCCGAAGGGGCCGATATGGTGATGGTCAAGCCCGGGATGCCCTACCTGGATATTTTGCACCGCGTCAAAGCGGCCTTTAGGGTGCCGACCTTCGTTTATCAGGTCAGCGGCGAATACGCGATGCTCAAGGCTGCGGCGCAACAAGGATGGCTTGATGAGCGTAGCGTTGCCCTTGAGTCAATGATGGCCTTTAGGCGTGCAGGTGCCGACAGCATTCTCACCTATTTCGCTCGCGACATTGCGCGATGGCTGCGTGAAGACCGCTGAATGGCAAGCCGCGCACAGTCGGCATGGCGTTAAAGCTTGCGCGCTAACTGCACACTGACGGCCGACACTTAAGCCTGGACAAGCTTTTCCCAAAGCTTGTCAGCCCCAAGTTTGATGGCCTGATGACCCAGCCGGCTCTGCCAGTAGTGCTCGGCGCCAAAACTATCGCGCCACGCCAAAAGCCTGCGGGTGGTGACGTGCAACATGTGTTCGCGGGTATAACCCATGGCAGCGTGAACCTGATGGGCAATTTCAAAGACCTTAGCTGCAGCCTCGCCGCATCGTGCCTTGGCCGCACCCACCCACCACTCACAACGATGTGCATCGACAGGATCAGGCCAGCTTGCGGCTGCAAAAGCCTCGCTTGCTGAACCCACCATAGCCGACGCGGCTGCGACCTCGCTTGCCATGACCGCGAGCATGTGCTGCACCGCCTGAAACTTACCAATAGGCTTTCCGAATTGAACACGTTCATTGGCAAATTGCAGTGAGAGCTGCAAAGCCTTGCTCATTGCATGACTCATTTGAACGCTGCGAAGAAGGGCTCCGGCCTGCATCAACCATCGATCAGCATGGGGAAGTGCGATCTGACTTAAGTCACCCAGTGACTTTGCTGTGAACTGCAAATCACAGCAAGGCTCGCCAGCAAGATTACGTGCCGGGCGAAAACCTTCTTGTTCGCAGGGACGATACACCCAGGCAAGCGATGCCGTCGCGCCTTGCCCCACCGCCACCAAGGCGGCCTGGCAAATGGGTCCGTAGCTCAGCCCGCGAATGCGCAGATGAGCATCCACAAGACCCACACTCAATGCTTGATCATGCAGCCTTGCATCCGGCAGGTAATCAGCCTGCTTGGCAAGCGCAAGGGCAAGCGCGCTCTCAGCAATTGGTACTGGGAGCGCGTGAAAAGCTAGCCGCCCAAGCAAGGGCCAGAGTTCGGCGAGCGAAAGCTCAACCCCGCCGTCTTCCTCTGCAAGGCAAGCCTGAGCTAGCCCAAGGTCTTGCAAGTCACGCCATAGCTGTGCAGGCCACTGCCCGGCCTCAGCAAGTTCGCGTGCTCCACGATCACCATGCGCAAGCGCAACCTTATCGATTGCATCCACGAGAGCTTCCAACATCGGCTGTGTCATCGCTTCACCTATCTCAGACCAAGGCCACGAGCTATCATCCCGCGCAAGATTTCGCGCGTGCCGCCTCGGAGCGTGAACGAGGGGGACTGAAGCATTGTCATACCCCAGTGATGCGATAAACCGTGTTCATCACCCAACATCGCTTCCATGGGCAAAAGACTGCGCAGTCGCTCGGGTACCTCGCGCTCAAATGCCGTGCCCAAGTCCTTGACTAAGGCTGCCTCGACCACAGGCTGAGCACCCTGCTCAAGCATGCCGGCAATCGAGGTCGACATGCCTCGTAAGGCCATCACATGGCTTAGCAGGCGGCCAATGACGGCGGCCTCGTGATCATGACATGCCCGCTCTGCTTGATCACGAATTGCATGCTCCGATCCATCCGCAGTAAGCGCGCCCAGCGCTTGGCGCAGTAGTGGGAAACTGGTCAGAAATCGATCGGGACCTGATCGCTCAAAAGCGAGCTCACCAGTCACCATATCCCAACCGCTGCCCTCTTGCCCAATCATCATGTCATCGGGAACCCAGCAATCATCAAAACTGATTTGATTGAAATCATGTCCCCCGTAGAGATTATGGATGGGGCGGATGTCGATACCAGGCTGTGTTGTGTCGATGATGAACTGTGTAAGGCCGCCGTGTCTTTGTGCCTCGGCACCACCGGTACGGACAAGCGCGATGAGGTAATGGGCATGGTGCGCACCGCTAGTCCAGACTTTACTGCCTGAAATCCGCCAGCCGTCCTCCGATTTTCGCGCACGACTTCGCACAGCAGCCAAATCCGAACCCGAGTCAGGCTCACTCATCCCAATGCCAAAAAAACAAGTTCCTGCGGCAATCCGAGGAAGAATCGTCGACCTGGCACGCTCTGAGCCATGTCTGAGTATTTGGTAGCCGCTCTGGCGATCAGCAACCCAGTGTGCCCCCACGGGAGCGCCCGCAGCGAGCAGCTCCTCGACCACCACATAGCGCTCTAAGGTGCTTCGCTCGTGACCACCATAGCGACGCGGCCAGGTCATACCAAGAAAGCCAGCCTGACCTAGCCTTTGACTGAAAGCAGCATCGTGGATCGACCAGCTATTGCTTTGGGGCACGATGCGCCCAGCCTTGACCTCTTGGTCAATTAACTGGCGCACCGCGGCTCTAAGTGCCGACTCGGTCTCGGGCATTTTGACGGAGGGAAATCGAAATTCATTCATAAGACAAGCCTAACGCAGCCGAAGGCTTGATGCCGACCAAATTCCAATCTGAAGGGTCTTTTGGGCTAGCCAACCATTCCAATAACTGAAGGGTCTTTTGAGCTAGACCGCCATTCCAATAACCGAAGGGTCGTTTGAGCTAGACCGCCATTCCAATCAATGCCGAATACGCCAACCACGCTTTAGCAGTTGCCAGCAAAGCAGACTGACAAGGGCACAAAATCCAATGGAAACAGCAAAGTCAAGTGCTGCGGCGGCATCAGAAACACCAAAAAAAGCCCAGCGCAAGCCATCAATCATGTAGAAAAAGGGGTTGCCGTGCGCAAGACTTCTCCAAGGCTCTTGAAGCGATTGCACCGAGTAGAAAACACCGGCTAGAAAAGTCAGCGGATTAATTAAAAAGGACTGAAAAAGCGAGAGCTGATCCCATTTGTCTGCCCATAGGCCCGCCAAAAGGCCCAGAGCCGACATGAGAAGCGCTGCAATGAAGAGCATGGCCAAGGCGTAGCCTGGGTAAAGGGGCCAGGTCCACACCAAGGGCAAGGTTGCGAGCCAAACAACAATCCCAACCACAAGGCCTCGAATCACACCACCACCGACGTAGCCAAGAAACCATGACCAAGCAGGCAAAGGCGTGAGCAGAAGAAAGACGAGGTTGCCGGTGACCTTGCTTTGGGTGAGCGAAGATGAGCTGTTAGCAAAGGCGTTTTGCTGCAAAGCCATCATGGCAAGCCCAGGCACCAGGAAAGCTGCGTAGCTTACGCCGCCAGGGAGGTCGATACGACCAGCGAGCACATGTTGAAAGACAATCGGGAGGTCGATACGACCAGCGAGCACATGTTGAAAGACAATCAGGAAGAGCACTGCCGAAACAACCGGCGCAAGGACGGTTTGAACACTAACCTTGCGAAAGCGAATGATTTCCTTTCGCAATAAAACGAGGGTGCCACGCCATTGCAGCACCCTTTCACTTGCAAGTTGCACTGCTTAGAGCGCGCTTCCTTGGTCGGCTTCCGGGCGATCCATCAACTCGACAAAAGCCATCGGTGCATTATCACCCTGACGAAAACCAAACTTCAAGATCCTGACATAGCCACCGTTACGCTTAGCATAACGTGGTCCAAGCTCATCAAAGATTTTCACAACCATGTCACGGTCACGGAGGCGATCGAAGGCAAGACGCCGATTAGACAAGTTGGGCGTCTTTCCCAAATTGATCAGGGGCTCAACCACCCGACGCAATTCCTTTGCCTTGGGCAGGGTGGTCTTAATCGCCTCATGCTTGAGCAAGGCATTGCACAAATTACGAAACAGCGCCGTACGGTGGCTACTGGTGCGGTTTAATTTACGAAGTCCGCTACGGTGACGCATGCTGAATTCCTTCTTCTCTGAACTTCAAGCTAATCGATTGAGGACTGGATTAAGCCCAGCTCAAAGACGCTCAAGTGTGGCCGGCGGCCAGTTTTCAAGCTTCATACCCAAGGTAAGACCACGCGAGGCGAGCACTTCCTTGATCTCATTAAGTGATTTACGGCCAAGGTTCGGCGTCTTGAGCAATTCATTCTCGCTGCGCTGGATCAAATCACCGATGTAATAAATGTTTTCTGCCTTCAAACAGTTGGCCGAGCGGACTGTCAGCTCTAGATCATCCACCGGGCGCAATAAGATCGGGTCAAGCTGTGGCGTGCGGCCTGAGAATGCATCGAGCGCATCATGACCACCTTCAAGCGCTGCGAACACCGACAATTGCTCGACCAAAATCCGAGCCGACTGACGCACTGCCTCTTCCGGCTGAATCACGCCGTTCGTCTCAATATCAATCAACAAACGGTCCAAGTCCGTACGTTGCTCAACGCGAGCACTTTCTACGGCATAGCTCACGCGCCGAACCGGTGAAAAAGAGGCATCAAGCACCACACGGCCAATACCGTGGGATTCGCTGCGACCTAGACTACCAGGTACATAGCCACGGCCACGCTCGATTTTAATTTGCATATCGATCTTGCCGCCCTGCGTGAGATAGGCAATCACATGCTCAGGGTTGACCACCTCAACATCGTGGGGCAAGTCAATCTCTGCTGCAGTGACCGGCCCAGGCTGATCCTTGCGAAGCGTGACGAAAACCTCATCGCGGTTATGCAATTTGAAAACCACACCCTTGAGATTCAGCAATAAATCAACCACATCTTCACGGACCCCGTCGAGCGTGGAGTATTCGTGAACAACACCAGCGATTTGCACTTCAGTGGGTGCGTAGCCGACCATCGAGGAAAGCAAAACCCTGCGCAAGGAGTTGCCCAAGGTATGACCATAGCCCCTTTCAAAGGGTTCCATCACAACACGGGCGTGGTTGGCGCCGAGTTGTTCAACCTCGACAATGCGCGGCTTAAGCATGGCTGTCTGCATAGTCGTTCCTTTCGTTCAAATAGAGAAGGCAAGCTGCGGCCGCGATTAGCGAAGACCGCAACATAGCATTGAGGATTAACGCGAATACAACTCGACGATCAGGTTTTCGTTGATGTCCGAAGGCAAATCACTGCGCTCGGGCATACCCTTGAAAACACCCTCCATCTTGGTCTTATCCACCGAAACCCACTGTGGAAAACCATGCTGCTCGGCAAGATTCAAAGCGTCCTGGATTCGAGCCTGCTTCTTGGCTTTCTCCCGAAGCGCGATCACATCATTGGGGCGGACAACGGCCGAGGGAATATTTAAGACTTCGCCGTTCACCGTGATTGCACGATGCGAGACGAGCTGTCGCGCTTCTGCGCGCGTCGAGCCAAATCCCATGCGATATACAACATTATCCAAGCGCGATTCGAGCAATTGAAGAAGGTTCTCACCTGTGTTTCCGCGTCGCCCTTCTGCTTGAGCGAAATAGCGACGGAACTGGCGCTCCAATACGCCATACATGCGCTTCACTTTTTGCTTCTCACGCAACTGCAAACCGAAGTCAGAGGTTCGAGCACCTGAGGTGCGGCCATGCTGTCCAGGCTTTGAGTCAAGCTTGCACTTGCCATCAAGCGAGCGACGAGCACTCTTGAGATAAAGATCGGTACCCTCACGTCTGGAGAGCTTTGCTTTAGGTCCGGTATAACGTGCCACGTGAATAATCCTTTTATCGAAGGTCTAACACAAGCGCTCCAATAGGAACGGTTATGTGAGTCCGCTCTTTACAAGCCCCAATTTGGTCAAGGCGGCGAACAGTGGTCTTTAGTAAGTACAACAACATCTAAACATAAGAAAATAAAGCGAAATAAGAAAACTAAGCGAAAACCGCAACGCCTAAATGCGCCGCTTTTTGGGCGGACGACAACCGTTATGAGGCATCGGCGTGACATCTTGAATCGACAAAACCTTGATACCGAGTGCGTTTAGTGCTCTTACCGACGATTCACGACCGGGACCCGGGCCTTTGATCTGGACATCAATATTTTTCACACCGCACTCCATCGCCGCACGGCCGGCCGACTCAGCCGCCACCTGAGCTGCAAACGGTGTCGACTTACGCGAGCCCTTAAAACCGGCACCACCAGAGGTCGCCCAGGCGAGCGCATTACCTTGACGATCGGTAATCGTAATGATGGTGTTATTGAACGAAGCGTGAACATGCGCAATTGCATCGGTCACATTCTTGCGAGCCTTTTTCCGTGCCCGCGATGCTGCGGCCTGTTGAGCGGCCGACTGACCTTTAGTTGCCATCAAGGTTCTCCAGGTATTCTCTTAGTGAAAGCATGTTGTGTAAGCTGCAAAACCCCAATTACTTCTTGAGGGCAACGCCCGCTTTACGTGGCCCCTTACGGGTCCGCGCGTTGGTCCTAGTACGCTGTCCGCGAACGGGCAAGCCACGACGATGACGCACGCCGCGATAGCAGCCCAGATCCATCAAACGCTTGATCGACATCGACACTTCTCGCCGCAGGTCGCCCTCGACAATGTGCTGACCAATCTGGTCCCGAATTCGCTCGAGCTCTGCATCGTTCAAATCCTTGATCTTTTTGGTGTAGTCAACACCAGCAGCCTCAAGAATCTTGCGAGCACGCGGGCGTCCGATGCCGTAAATGGCTGTTAAACCGATCTCTGCGTGTTGCCGATCGGGGATATTAATACCTGCGATACGTGCCATGGTTGATTACCTCGCTTAGCCTTGGCGCTGCTTGTGGCGTGGATCGGTACAAATGACCCGAACGACACCATTGCGCTTGATGATCTTGCAATTCCGACAAATCTTCTTCACCGACGCCAACACTTTCATGATTCAAATTCCTTGTTCACACATTCATTTCAGATGATCTAATGCGACACACCCATCTGACTAAATTACTAACACGATATAAGTTCTATTTCGCTCTAAACACAATCCGCGCCTTCGATAAGTCATAAGGCTTGCAATTCCGACAAATCTTTTTCACCGACGCCAACACTTTCATGATTCAAATTCCTTGTTCACACATTCATTTCAGATGATCTAATGCGACACACCCATCTGACTAAATTACTAACACGATATAAGCTCTATTTCGCTCTAAACACAATTCGCGCCTTCGATAAGTCATAAGGCGTCAACTCCACGGTGACCTTGTCACCTGGCAGGATCTTGATGTAATTCATCCGCATCTTTCCTGAGATATGGCCGAGCACCATATGGCCATTTTCAAGCTTCACTCTGAAAGTGGCGTTTGGCAGGTTCTCCAAGATCTCGCCCTGCATTTGAATGACATCTTCCTTGCTCATGCTTTCCTGGGCTTTCCTGCGTTTGCCTTACGCAACAGACTCTCGTACTGATGCGACATCATGTAGGACTGAACCTGGGTCATGAAATCCATCGTGACGACCACAATAATCAATAGCGAAGTGCCGCCGAAATAAAAGGGAACATTCCACTGCAACACCAAAAATTCGGGAACAAGACAAACCACCGTGATGTAGAAAGCACCAACCAAGGTTAAACGCATCAAGACCTTGTCGATATACCGTGCGGTCTGATCGCCGGGTCTTATACCTGGAATAAACGCACCACTTCGCTTGAGGTTATCGGCAGTTTCCCGGCTGTTAAAAACAAGCGCGGTATAAAAGAAACAGAAAAAGATAATCGCCAAGGCGTAAGCCGTGATGTAGACCGGTTGCCCCGGAGCCAGGGTTGAGGCTGCGTCTTTAATAAAGCGAACCACCGGATTCTCAGAGGCGCCTGAAGCAAACCATTGCCCAATCGTTGCAGGAAAAAGAATAATCGAAGACGCAAAGATCGGTGGAATAACACCGGACATATTGAGCTTGAGCGGCAAAAACGAGGTCTGACCGCCATAAATGCGATTGCCGACCTGGCGTTTAGCGTAGTTGACGGTAATGCGCCGCTGACCACGCTCAACAAAGACAACAAATGCCGTAACCGCTGCAACCAGCACCACAATCACCAAGGCTGCAAATGCGCCAATAGAACCTGTCCTCACCAATTCAGCGAGTCCGCCGATGGCGTTTGGCAACCCAGCCACAATGCCAGCGAAAATGATCATCGATATACCGTTACCCAAGCCTCGCTCGGTGATCTGCTCACCAAGCCACATCAAAAACATCGTCCCGGTTACAAGGGTAACGACCGCCGTAAACTTGAACATCAGTCCTGGATCGATCACTAA
>VGHV01000048.1 GCA_016868095.1 Betaproteobacteria bacterium | reverse complement strand
GCAGCTCGAGCAAGAGGAAATTGCTCGCCTCGGGAAGACGATTCCTCCGTTTTCGCCTGGGGATACAGTCATTGTGAGCGTGAATGTTGTGGAAGGAAATCGCAAGCGTGTTCAGGCCTATGAGGGCGTGGTGATCGCAAAGCGTAACCGCGGTTTGAATTCCTCGTTTATCGTGCGGAAGATCTCCTCAGGCGAGGGCGTTGAACGTACCTTTCAGACCTACTCACCCTTAATCGCTTCAATTGAAATTAAGCGACGCGGCGATGTACGTCGGGCCAAGCTCTACTACCTGCGGAGCCGTTCAGGTAAATCGGCTCGAATCAAAGAAAAGTTGCCCGGCCGTGCGCCGGTTGCCGCAAAGGCGAGCAGCTGAGTAAGAGCCGCGTTGGGGATCCCCGCGCGGTTCCCCATGAACCCGCCCGAGATGGACTGCCGCCACTCTCGGTCGGACATTTAAGCGGATCTGACTGGAAGACGCTGTTATCAAGCGACAGGGTCTGCCATGCTGCACTCGAAGGTGATCGAAGCCGCTGGGTCGAGGGTCCGATTACAGATGCCTCGGTGCTTATTGCGCTGACTAGGCGAGGGGGTCTTTTACTGACCGAAAGAAGCGCGGCGATGCGACATCATGCAGGGCAGGTTGCCTTGCCAGGCGGTCGCATCGAGCCAACCGACCGGGATGGTTTTGAGGCTGCCTTTCGCGAGGCTCACGAGGAAATTGGCCTTGAAAGGTACCGGCTGTGTCCACTTGGCAGCCTGCCTAGCTATTTAACTGGCTCGGGCTATAGGGTTCAACCGGTGGTTGCCTTGGTAAAAGAAGAACTCGATTTGCATCGGGATTTGCAGCCAGACCCTAACGAAGTAGCGTCGATTTTTGAAGTCCCGCTTTCGTTTATCTTCGACCCGAGTAATCATCGACGCCACTACTGGCATGCGCCAGAAGGGCTACGACCTTTTTATTCGATGCCTTGGATTTGCGATCGCAGCGACGCGATGAGATTTAGCGATGGCGCAGCCCCAACCAGCGTGTGTCAGCATGCGCTAAGCGTGAGTCAGCATGCGCTGAGCCGCGAGTTTTTCATTTGGGGGGCTACCGCCGCGATGTTGCGCAACTTCTACCATCTTTTGTATGCGCATCGGGATCTTTTCCCGATCGAAGCCTAGGCGTTTGCGAGCCGTTTCCCTGGCGGCCTCAGGCAAAATCGAAACATGGGATTTCTCGCGCTTATCCTCGCACTACTGATTGATCAGGGCCGGAATTTAGCGATTCGGCAGTTGGTGATCGAGCGGCTTGAGCTCGCTGCGGATGCTTTGCGGCGCCTCACCGATGTGGGCGGTCGGATGGATGGCTGGAAGGCCTGGGCACTGATGATGTTTGCTGCGTCCGTTAGCGCAATCGCGCTTGACTGTTTCGCAGCCCGTACCCACGTGCTTTTGCAATTCAGCCTCCATGTGGTGGTGCTCTATTTGTTTATTGGATTTCGCAGATTTAGCGCACCCTTTACCGCGATCCAACGCGCGTTTTCCGAGGGCGACCCAACGCGCGCTTTTGTTATTTTGCAAGCTTGGTTGCGTGGACGGGATCTTGAGGATCCGGCCGTGCTTGCTTCGGGTTCGGCCGCTGAAGACTTTGACTCGCACGCAGTTTGCCGTCAGGCCATTGATCATGCGCTGATTGCATCGCATCGCCATGTTTTTGGCCCATTGTTTGCCTATATGCTGCTACCCGGGATACTTGGTCCTGTGATCTATCGTGTTGCTGAGGTTTTGTTAAACCGCTGGTACCACCCAAGCACTGAGGCAAGGGTTGAAGCCTCGGCTTTGTCTATTGAGGATTCGGATCGTCATCGTCTAGCAGCGCAGCGAGGATTTTCCTGGATAGATTGGATACCTGTTCGTTTGAATGCAGCAGGATTAACCGTGGTGGGGAATTTTGAAGACGCGGTTTTTTGCTGGCGCGGTGCCGTAGCGTCCCGAGCCACACTGGCTGCCCGGCAGGCGAAGTCAGCAGCAACGATTGACGAATCGCGCGCGATTCTACTAGCCACCGCAAGCGGCGCCTTAAATTTGCGCCTGGCTGACCCTGCGCTCGAAGGGCATTGGGTAAGTGAAGGCTTTGAATGGCAGGGCTCGTTGCCTGATCCCAGCGGTCTGAGAAGTGCCGTTGGCGTTGTGTGGCGTAATGCTGTTTTGTGGGTTAGTTTTTTCGCCATTCTCACCATGGCTGGGTGGCTGGGACGCTAGGCGCTGCGCTCTTGTTCGCTCACCAGATCATGCCAGATTGTATAGCGGTATGCGTCGATCCTGCGTTCATCGGTCGCGGCGCGGATGATGCAGCCAGGTTCTTGTAAATGCTTGCAATTATGATAACGACACTGGCCTGCACGATCAGCCCATTCAGGCAAACTGTGCTCAATTTCAGAACGAGAACAGTGGGCAAGCCCAAATTGCTGAAACCCAGGAGAATCGATGATCCGGCTACCGGGCGAAAAATTAGTTTGGGGAAGGTCAAAGCATTTGGAGAAGCTCGTCGTGTGTTTACCCGAGTTGAGTGCTTGAGACCATTGTTGGGTCTTAAGGTCTGCATCAGGCACGAGGCGGTTGATCAGGGTTGACTTACCCATGCCAGACTGCCCCATCAGGAGAGTGGTCTTCTTGTTTAACCATGAACCGAGCGCCCCTTGGAGCCATATTCCAGCGTCGTCGTTGCGGGCAGACAAGTAAATCGTATCAACGCCCAAGGAACGATAAAGCTTCAGTCTCGGTTCGATGCATGCAAGCGCCGCGACACGGTCAGACTTGTTGACAAGCCAAGTGATCGGAATTGATGCGATCGAGGCGGCCACCAAGACCCTTGCCGCCAAGGGTTCAGAAAACGGCGGCTCGCCAGCCAAGACGTAGCCAATCTGGTCGATGTTGGCAGCGATGAGTTTTTGTCGGAACGCATCGCTTCGTTTGAGGAGATTGCGTCTCGATTCAAGAGCGTTAATGACGGCTTGATCGCTACCAATTGCTTCAATTTGTACCTGGTCGCCAACACAATAATCCTGGCGACGACCGCGGGTAACCGCTAGTCGCTGCTTGCCGGCTTGAACGGCAAGCGTGTCACCGCGTGGCGCGCTATCGAATGCCGAACTTAACTCTCGAACCCAGTACTGTCTGCCATGGCTTGCAAGAATCTCAGCTCGCATCTCCGTTACCTGCTGGTGGCGTGCTGATTAGCAACGCTCCGGGCATGTGCTGCTGGGTGATGCCCCAAGTTTTGTAGTCTGGCAATCCTGATCGATGCAGGTGGATGCGAGTCGTAGATCGCTGAATGCAAGGGGTCTGGGGTTAGGGTCGAGGCATTGTCCTTGATCAGCTTTACCAGCGCACTTTCTAGGTCAGCTGCATTGGTTTGTGATGCTGCATATGCATCAGCTTCGAATTCATGCTTCCGTGACCACCAGCTCATCAGGGGCTGTATGGGAAACAAGAACACGGGCAGGATCAGCGAAAAGAGCAATAAGGCTGCCGCGGATTGAGATCCTGGAAGTGGGATAAGGCCCAAGCCCCGATAAAACCAGGCTTGGTTCATGACCCAGGCGAGTAGGGCGAGCGCGAGAAAACTAAATACCGCACTCAACACGATACGTTTCATAATATGTCGATGCTTAAAGTGCCCCAATTCATGCGCAAGTACCGCTTCAATCTCATGGGGTGTGAGTTGGGCAAGCAAGGTGTCGAAGAAGACGATGCGCTTTGACTTACCCATCCCGGTAAAGTAAGCATTACCGTGTGCCGATCGTTTACTGCCATCCATCACAAAAAGCCCTTGGCTTGAAAAGCCACAACGATTCAGCAGTGATTCAACTGTGCGCTTGACATCGCCCTCTTGCAACGGCTCGAATCGGTTGAACATGGGTGCGATCCAAGTTGGCCATATCACCATGACCGCAAGCTGAAAAAGCATCCACACAGCCCATACCCAAAGCCACCAGTACTGACCAGTCTGTTGCATCATCCAAAGTACTAAAGCCAAGAACGGTATGCCGATGATGACACTAATCGCCATGCCTTTTACTTGATCACTCATCCACAATCCGAAGGTCATCCGGTTAAAGCCAAAGCGTTGATCGATCACAAACTGACGCCAAAGCGAAAAAGGTATATCGATCAGTGAGCCAAGCATGATGACCATCATCATGAGACAGACTTGAAAGTCGAGACCCGCCCCTGGTATGTCCTCAGGAAACAGCATGAGCCAAACACTTCCTAGTATCGACTGAATTTGTGAGAGCAGTCCACCCACGGTGAGCAACACGAGCCACATACTTTGAATCAACATCTCGAACATGGCCGTTGAAACCTTGGCGCGGGTATAGTCGGCCGCGCGTTGATGGTTCTCGAGCGAAATTCGTTGTGCAAAGGCTAATGGGACTTGGTTGCGATGCTGCACAACATGCCGGATTTGTCGTTGTGCCAGGTAAAGCTTGATGCTGAATTGGCTGGCGAGCAAAAAAAGAAAGACGAGGCTGAAATCGAGATTAGACATGCTTTAGGGCGTCGAGATTCATCATAGGGGTTTCATCGGTCAGCGATAATCGACATCTTAATCGCAACATGGAATAGCGTTATGAGCACCGAGCCTTTGCAAGGTCAACAAACCAATGAAACCCATCTTGTGTGGTTGGACATGGAAATGAGCGGTTTACGTCCTGAAGTCGATCGAATTTTAGAGGTTGCCGTGGTGATCACTGATAGCCAACTAAATAGTTTGGAGGAAAGCGAAGCGGTTGCTATCCACCAACCCGAGCTCGTGCTTGATGGCATGGACGCATGGAATAAGGGTACGCATGGACGCAGTGGCTTAATTGATCGTGTAAGTCAAAGTACACACAGTGAGCGCGACGCCGAACTTTATTTACTCGACTTCATCGGACGATTCGTTCCGCCGGGCAAGTCACCGCTTTGCGGCAATAGTATCGGACAGGATCGGCGCTTCATGGTTCGCTACATGCCGGAATTAGAGCGTTATTTCCACTATCGCAATTTGGATGTTAGCACCATCAAAGAACTCTGTAAGCGTTGGCGGCCTGAGCTGGCTAAGGGTTTTGAGAAGCGTTCTGCGCACACGGCTTTGGCCGACATCCGAGAATCGATTGACGAATTGCGTTACTACCGCGAGCATTTCTTGCGTCTTGCATAAGCGGCGAGGTCACCGAGACCTGAATGCGGATTCCCACGAATTAGAGGCGAGGTGAGCAAGCGCTGAGAGCCGCTTCCCATGTGTTTCGAGCAAGCAAGCCCAGAGCAATCGAAGCTGCAGCGCATGCAAGAATCCCGGCCCACCAAAACGCCCTGGCATCGTGGAAACTTCCAAAGACGCCAGAAAAGCTGACCCAGGCACCACCGCCAAGTCCGATGCCCCATAGGCAGGCGACATAAATCCAAAAAGGCAGGCTTGCGATTTTGTGCGCCCGCAAAACAAAGGCGTATTGCAGCTGCAAGCTATCAAGCCATTGATGAATGGCAAGCCACATGATGAGGACTGCAGCCGTCTGCGCGACCTCAGGGTCTGTGGCGTAGGCCCTGGCAAGAAGGTCTTTTCCTAGCAAAAGAACGCCCGCCATTACGGCTGCTGTGAGCATTGCGGTACGCATCCCGATGCTAGCGACCTCTTTAGCTGCGATGACTTGCCCAGATCCTAAGCGTTGAGCCGTCAAAACCATGGTCGCGTTGGCTAGCGAAAGAGAGAACATGTAAACAACGCCCGTTAGGCTCGAAGCGATTTGCTGGCTCGCCGAAGCTGCTGCACCGTAGGGCGCAATTAACAATGCAATCGATGCAAAGGCACTAACGTCGATAAAGGCTGTTCCGCCGATCGGTAAGCCTAATCGTAGCAACTCGAGCATTTGCTGCGCCTTTGGCTTGAGGCTGCCGAGGAGGCGGTAAGGGGCAAGACCTCGATCAAGCTTGGCAAGACAAAGTACGGCGATTGCGCTTCCGTAGGAGAGCAAACAAGTGCTGCAGGCGGCACCCGCAGCACCCATGGCATCGATACCAACATCGCCCCAGCCGTACATAAAGATGGCATTGAGTGGGACTTTGAAGCACAGGCTTGCAAGGTTCACCCACATGACAAGACGGGGCCTTGACACCGCTGTGCAAAGCGCTGAAAAAGCGCGGACCATAAGCGCTGGTATGACACCCAAGGCGCACCAGAATAAGTAAGCCTCGACCTTGCTGGCGACTTCGCTTGGGGCTCCTGAGATTTGGCTCCAGAAATGACTCTGGATCAACACCAGGGTGCCGACCATACCCAACAACATAGCGAGCAAAAACGCCTGTCCAAAGGCATCGCCAATGGCCTCGGTCCTCCCTGCGCCATAGTGTTGCGCGACGATGGGCGACAATCCGAGCAGTACACTGAGCAGGCTGACGTAGGCGATGATGTAGATGCTTGTGCCCAAGCCAAGGCCTGCGAGTTCGGTTGACGAAAGATGACCTGCCATCATCGTATCGATGACGCCATTAGCCATCACTGCAAGCTGGCTGACCAGCACAGGTCCCGCAAGCTTTATGAGCTGTCGCAGCGTGGTGGTGGCATGCATCAATCGAACTTTTGGGTTTCTTGCCTCAAGTAGAGGCGAAAGCGTTCCTGGTTCTCACCTCGTCTTGCGCCCGCCCAATGCAATTGCCACCCGGGACGTGCTGGTGCGGCATAGCGAATGGCCTCGCCGCTGTCTTGAATCAAAAGCCAAGGGCAATGGGGCGCGTTTGAAAACTCCAGGCCAGCGAACCATTGCAGACTCGCTTGCACAGCGGGCCGCAGTTGCTCTCCAATAACGCAACCCTCGGCGTTTTGCATGGCAACTCGCGCTTGCATGGCCATCTCCCGATAGGAGTTTCGGGTGTTGTGAGCCTCTAAAAACAGGGTTTGGAACAAAAACCAGATGAGGACCAGGCCACTTGAGGCGAGTAGCACAGGTTTCCAGAGTACGGCGGGCTGGCGCGAGAGCCGCCAGGCAACCAGACTGACCCAAGCAAGGCTAACAACTAGTGATGCAAGAGCGCTTAACCAGGCAACGCTCGCTTGATCAGTTCTTGCCAATATACCCATGCGATAGGCCATTTTTTCTGGCCAGCCGATGAGCCAAGCGAGGTAATAAGCCCAAAACATCAAGGCGATAAGGCCGTAGATCAGCACCGCATACCAGTCGATAAACTGGACGAGGCTTTTTCGAAGGCTTGGTAGCCCCATGGCTGCTAGCGCCGCAAGTGGTACCGAAAGAGGCATAAGCCATGCCAGGCTCGAGCCTGGGGCGATGGGGCTCAGTGCGAAGGTAGCGAGCATCAGACCAAGCGGGGCAACAAGACTTGGTTCTCGCCAACGCGCGCTCAAAGACCAGATCGCCCAGAAAGCAACTGGCCAAACCGGCCAAAAAAACCACCAAGGCTCACGGATCAAATCGTAAAAGCGCACGCCGAATCCTTGTGGTGGCCCCCCGAGTTGTATGTGCCACCAACCGGCAAGCCATGCCCTTTGGAGCCCCTCGATAGGACCGGCTAGCTGCCCACTCGCCGCTGAGCTGTCTCGCATCAAGAGCCAGAACCAAAGGCCTAGCGAGCTGGCCATAACCAGCGCAAGTCGTGAGAAAAGTATGGTCGCGATACCTCGCCAGTGCGCTGTCGTCAGGGTTAGTGTGGCTAGGCTTAAAGGTATAACGAGGGCAAACCAAAGGCCTTTACAAAGCCAGGCGGACAAGGTTACTGCCCCTAGCGCCCAGCCGGCTCTGCGTGGCGAATCGAGACTCCACGCTAGACAAAAGAAGCCTGCGGCCATGATGCACATGGCAAAGGCCTCGGGCGAGGTTTCATGAACACGTTCCACCAAACCGACGGTAGCGAGCAAAAAGAGCACGCTGCTATCGGCGAGCGAGGCCGCTAGCCTTCTAGGGCTCGCGGCAATGCCAATCGGATCGTGGGGGATCCATTCAGGTCGCCGACTTAGTCGATACACGGCCTGCCAGCAAAAAATAAGTGTGGCGAGCCAGCTTCCTACCCAACAAAGCCTTGTGACGAGGGCAAAGTCAATCGGAAGTTTTGCTGTGATTAGCCCTAGGATTGATGCAAACCAAAAGGGTAGTGGGCCTTCATCGGGCAACAAAACGCCCGGTAGCTGGCTGATCAGCCAGGCGTCGAAGTCGCCAGCTTGGAGGGCCAGCAGCATGTTAAAGGCGACACCGAGGCCGACTGCATCGTCACCTCGCCAAGGGTCGCGGCCAATAAGCCCTGTAAGCGTATAAGCCAGGGCCAAAAACAACAAACCCCAGAAGGGAACTCGTCCCGCCTGGGGTTCTGTGACCAAAAAGGACTTCAAACGTTACGCTTGGCGCCGCCTGCTCGGGCGAATTTCTGACGAAACTTCTCAACCCGACCGGTTTCAAGCACTCGCTGCTGAGCGCCGGTGTAAAAGGGGTGCGATTCGGAACTCGTATCGAGTTTGAACAAGGGGTATTCCTTGCCCTCAATCGTTACTTTTTCGCGCGCTGGCGCAGTTGAGCGAATGATGAACTGCTTGCCGTTGGTCATGTCCTGGAACACAACCTCGCGGAAGTTGGGGTGAATGCCTTCTTTCATTGCAAAGTCCAAACAAGAAAACTCTTGATTATACAGGGTAAGCGGGTGCTTTAGCCGCCTCTGCGCATTAAATCGAAAAATTCGCCATTGTTCTTCGTCATCTTCATTTTGTCGAGCATGAACTCCATCGCCTCGATCTCATCCATATCGTGGAGCAGTTTGCGCAAGATCCATATCTTTTGCAGCATGTCTTTGGCAATCAATAACTCTTCGCGACGTGTGCCCGATCGATTGATATCCATAGCAGGGTAGACCCGTTTTTCCATCATCCGGCGATTGAGATGGATCTCCATGTTGCCTGTGCCTTTAAACTCCTCGTAAATCACTTCATCCATTCTCGATCCGGTGTCGATCAGAGCCGTGGCAATGATGGTGAGCGATCCGCCTTCTTCGATGTTTCGCGCTGCACCAAAAAAGCGTTTCGGTCGTTGGAGCGCATTGGCATCGACGCCACCGGTTAATACCTTGCCCGAGGAGGGAACAACGGTGTTGTAGGCTCTTGCGAGCCTTGTGATCGAATCGAGCAAGATCACGACGTCTTTCTTATGCTCGACTAATCGCTTTGCCTTCTCGATCACCATTTCAGCGACTTGCACATGCCGGGTTGCAGGCTCGTCAAAGGTTGAAGCCACGACTTCGCCGCGTACTGATCGTTGCATCTCGGTAACTTCTTCCGGACGTTCGTCGATCAATAAGACAATCAGAACAATATCTGGATGGTTTGCCTTTAGCGCGTGGGCGATATGCTGCATCATCACCGTTTTGCCGCTTTTGGGAGGCGCAACAATCAGTCCCCGCTGTCCCTTACCGATTGGCGCCACCATGTCGATGATTCGGCCGGTAATGTTTTCATCACCCTTCATATCCCGCTCTAAATGAAGCATTTGATCGGGGTGCAAGGGGACGAGATTTTCAAAAAGGATCTTGTTTTTTGACGCTTCGGGGGCTTGGTCGTTGATCTTGTCAACCTTCACCAACGCGAAGTAGCGCTCACCATCTTTTGGTGTTCGCACCTCGCCTTCGATCGCATCGCCAGTGTGCAGATTGAAACGCCGGATCTGCGATGGTGAAATATAGATATCGTCAGGGCTTGCCAGATAAGAGGTTTCAGGCGTCCTTAGGAAACCGAAACCATCGGGAAGGATCTCCAGCACGCCGTCGCCAAAAATTGATTCGCCGAGTTTTGCCTTGCGTTTCAAGATGGCAAACATCAACTCCTGCTTGCGCATACGGTTGGCGTTCTCAATCTCGAGGCCCTGGGCCATCTCGATCAGTTGCGAAATATGCAAAGCCTTAAGGTCGGATAAGTGCATGAAATTCAATCAAAAGTGTTGTCGCAATGCGCAAAAGATGGCTGATGGGTAAGCGACAAGCTTGGGGTGGGTTTAGGCACACGGGCCTGTGGTTTTAACCACTTGCTCAACATGGACCGGCCATCACTCCAACGAGGTTGAAGTGGCTTTGAAGTCGTCGGATGGCATCTGCATCATAGCGTTCGACAGATGGTCTCGTCGACTAAACGCCCGTGAACTATAAACCCAAGTGAGGTAAAGGGCAATCGATCACTGTCGATTGAGCTGCACGGGCCAATGTTTGTAGCACTTTAGCCATGGGGCTTATTTGTAGCGTTGCTCGTGCACGCTCCTCACCGCTTTAACGATGTGTCCGATTTGCGGCTTTCGCTTTTAAATCCATCCGCGTTGTGCGAAGGAAAGGCAATCGGATGCTCCGATGATCATATGGTCTAGCAGTCGGATGTCGAGTGTTTGCAAGGCGCGCTTGATTGCTTCGGTAAGTAGGCGATCCGAGTGGCTCGCTTCAATGGTGCCGGAGGGATGGTTATGAGCAAGGATAAGTGCAACGGCGTTGAGTTCGAGCGCGCGCTTAGCCACTTCCCTGGGATAAACAGCGGTTTGGTTCACGGTGCCACGAAATAGTGTTTCTGCGCGGATCAATTGGTGTTGCGCATTTAAAAAGAGCACGACAAAGCACTCAACGCTTCGATCGCTTAGCCAAATTTTCAAAAATGCTTCGAGAGCGCCGGGACTTTGAAAGCTATCGGTAGCTTGTAAGTCTTCGGCGAGGGCACGGCGAATGAGTTCGCGAGTTGCCTGAAGTCGTGGCGGCGCAGCTTTGAGAAATTCACGCAAAGAGCCTGCCTGATCGAGTCGCTGAGCCGCACGCTGAAGGCCGCGTCGTTTGCTCGATGGTTTTGGATGGACCTGCCTGTCATCGCCAAGGCAGGCAGCGACTAATTCGACATCGCTAATGCTGTGAAGATCGTTATAATAATCGATTCGAATCCTTGTATCCGTACGAATTAGATCGCCTTGGACATCATCCATGAGTTGATCGCTAACGTCACGCTTGAGCTGACTTGGAACATCGCCGATCGCTTGAGAAAAGGGTGTTTGCTTGATAACTGGTGCCATGGCATAAACTCCTTATTGAAAAAAGGGGCTGGGAAATCTTTCAGCTTCATGAGACTTAGAACGGAGGTGTGAATTGACAGTGCAGCAGCTGACCGTGCAAGAAGATTCCTTCTTGACGCTCCACTATCGAATCAGTCTGTTAAACGCAAACGAGCCTGTCATGAGTACCTTTGGCGATCGGCCTGCAACCATTCAAATGGGCTCGGGGCAGCTCGCGCATGCTCTTGAGCGGTGCTTGGTCGGGCTTAGAGAGGGTGAAAGAAGAATCTTTCACTTGGCCGATGGTGAAGCTTTTGGGCCGCGCAATGCCCAGCTTTTGCAGCGACTCAAGCGTTCGTTGGTCGACGAACATAGCGATCGTTCGGACCCCGTGCAA
>VGHV01000047.1 GCA_016868095.1 Betaproteobacteria bacterium | reverse complement strand
TCGAGTTGCATCATCGTGGCTACATCGCCACTTTGTTGGACCTTGTTGAAATCGACAATGGCAAGCAACTGATTGAGCTTGAAATGTGCCGCACTCATCGCTGCTTCCCAGTTTGAGCCCTCTTGGAGTTCACCGTCACCGAGCATCACCACCGTACGAAATGCTCTTGCCTGTCGCGCTGCACCAAGCGCCATGCCCACGCCAATCGACAGTCCATGACCTAAGCCGCCGGTACTCATTTCCATACCTGGCACCTTGATATCAGGATGCATACCAAGCGGTGAAGCCATCCCATAGAAGCGATCCAGGTCTTCAAGCGGGAAAAAGCCAGCAAGCGCAAGCACAGCTGACAGCGCTGCGTTGCCATGGCCTTTTGACAGCACGAATCGATCACGATCGGGCCAATTGGGCTGGCTTGGGTCAATCCTTAGCCAATCGAAGTAAAGCGCGGCCAGTAGATCGGCGGCTGACATGGCACCGCCCACATGGCCAGACCCAGCCGCCCTTAAGGCGCGCATCGAGGCACAGCGTATGTCGCGTGCATGAAGGCGCAATTGCTCGAGCTTACTTTCTGCCCTCAAGTCCATGGGTGTGATCTCCAAAACATCGATCATCGCGCAAAGCGTTAGCATGCGCACTTGTTTGCATCTTCAAGGAAATCCACGTGGCACGCATAACGCTTTTTGCTTTTGACACCCCAAACGCTCGCAAGATCTCGGTCGCACTTGAGGAAATGGAACTCAACTACCGGGTCGAGGTGGTTAACATCACCAAGGACGAGCAGTTCAAACCCAGCTTTTTGGCCATCAGCCCCAACAATAAAATCCCTGCCATAACCGATCTTGACGGTCCTGCCGGCGAGCCGATCCACGTGTTCGAGTCGGGAGCCATCCTTCTTTATCTCGCCGAGAAGACCAAGCGATTTTTGCCACAAGACCCGAGGCTGCGCATCCAGGCCTATGAATGGCTCATGTTCCAAATGGGCGGCTTTGGTCCGATGCCTGGGCAGGTACACCATTTTCTCGGACTCGAAAAGATCGAAGATCAACGCTACGGTTTGCAACGCTTCAGTCGTGAAACTCGCAGACTTTATGGCGTCATGGATCGCCGTCTGGCTGAAGTCCCCTACTTTGCCCAAGAACTCTCGATTGCAGATTTTGCAATTCTTGGCTGGGTTTGGCGTCATCCACGTCATCAGGTTGACTTGGCAGAATTCCCCAAGGTTCAGGCCTGGTACCAGCGCATGATGGATCGACCTGCGGTTCAACGAGGCTTCGCCGTCCCTTTAAAGTAAGCGGTTATTTTACATTTACTTAACTTTGGTTACACTTGATGTGCAGTCTTTAACCAACGCCCTTGGCGTCGGTTGTCGGGCGTCTGCATGAGACGCGAGCGTGCTGTTGCGCCTAGGCTGTATCGCGGGAAAAGCGATCATTCGGGGGCCTGGACTTCAGGCCCCCTTTTTTCAGACCGGATGCGTTGAAGACTGTGTCGTGCCGCGGATAGCCATTGCAGTTTTAGCCACCGTCGCCAGACCAACAAGCCGCGCGCCCACTCATCGGCTGCGTAAGCAAGCCAAATCCCGCTAAGCCCCCAGCCCCAATGCACACCGAAAAGCCAGCTCCCACCTGCAAGCAATAAGAGCACTGAAGGCAGCCCCGAATACAGAGGATAGCGAACGTCTCCTACGGCACGTAATGATCCGATGAGTACGAGGTTAAAGCTGCGTCCCGTTTCAAGAAGAACCGAAATCCATAACAATCGGATAGCCTCATCACGAATGGTCTGATCATCTGTCAATAGCGGAAAAAGCCATGGACCTGCGAGCGCTACAACGACTGAAACAGCACCCGATATAGCCAAACTCATCCATGTGACCCGCTTGACAAGCCCATGCGCCTCACGAAGATTGCCCGCGCCAAGTAAGCGACCAACCAAGATCTCTGCAGCCAGGCCCATAGCGAATCCGGCTAACAAAATCACGGTATTAAATTGAAGAACATAAGCCTGGGTTGCAAGTGCCGTCGTTCCCAGCTGTGACGCCGCCGCAACCGATGCCATGAACCCCAAGCGCCAAACAGCATTTTCGGCCGCACCAGGCAGTCCAATCCGCAAAATTGCCCGAAACGAGGCTTGATCCAGCGTCGGCCGGGTTAGCCAAACGGTCTTAATACCCAGGTAGCGATCCCAACATCGGGTGAGCAATACAAGGCTTAAGATTCTTGAGAGAAGCGATGCCATCGCAAAGCCGCTCAGACCAAAGCTCCCCGACATAAGCAGCCAGGCCAGGCCCCAATGGCATAAGTGCATCAACATCATGACGCGTAAGCTTTGGACTGCAAAAAGATGCGCGCGCATGACCGAGGCCATAGCAACAACCAAGGCATCTAAGAGCACACAAGGGGCGAGCCACAACATGAGCGGCTTGGCCTGCAATCGGACCTCTTCGGGTACTTCAAAGTGCAAGAGCAAGGGGTCTGACCCAAACCACAGCACAGCCGCAGCCATCAAACCCATAACAAAACTTGCCAGCAGGGCTGTTCTCGCAGCGGTTTCTGCAGCGATCGGATTGTTATAACCAAGTTGTTGAGACAGCACCACACTAATGCCTGCGCCGACGATGCGAAAAAGCAAAAAGGCTGTGTGGAAAAACTGCATCGACAGCGCAAACGCAGCTGCCGAAGCATCAGCGATCTGCCCAGCAAGAACGGTCCCGAGAACACCCGCTGCCACGCCCAAGCTCAGCTCGAGCAACAACGGAAGCGCTAGTCGCATCTAAACGCGTTGTCGGTCAAAAATAATGGCCTCATCGAACAAGGACTTTATTTCGTCCTCAGCAATGCCGAGCGAGCGCAGGATTTCTTCACTGTGCTGTCCCAACCACGGCGCAGCCCGGCGGATTGAAACCAACTCGCCGCTGCTCTTAACAGGTGAGCCAAAGGTCTTGATCGTGCCCATGATCGGATGTTCCATCTCAACCACCATCGCCCTAGCTTTGACGTGGGGGTCATCAAAGACTTGCTGGTAGCTATAAACCGGACCGCCCGGCACAGCGGCAGCATCAAGCGCTTCAACCCAATGCGCGGTCGGATGGCTTGTAAACACTGCCTCGATGTCTGCCTGCAAAGCATCGGCATGCTGCACACGAAGTGCATTGCTGGCATAGCGTGGATCTGATAGCCAATGCGGGCTTGCGCAAACCTGCTCACAAAAGGCTCGCCAGAGCTTTTCGTTGTTTGCACCAACCGTTACATAGCCATCACTCGTGCGGTAAGCCTGATAGGGCGCTGCTCGGCGATGTCTTGTACCCATGGCAGCCGGCAATTCGCCGGCACCAAAAAATGCACCAAACTCCCATTGTGACCAGGCTAGTCCTGCCTCGAGCAAGGAGGTCTCAACATACTGCCCCTGACCGCTTCGCAGACGACTGATGTAAGCCCCCAAAATCGCATAAAGTGCGGTCACACCGCTCGCTATATCATTCATCGCGATGCCAACCTTGGCTGGCCTGCCGCCTGGCTCACCCGTCATCATCATGATGCCCGACATACCCTGGGCAATGATGTCATAGCCCCCACGACCAGCATAAGGTCCTGTTTGTCCGAATCCCGACATCGAGGCATAAACGAGACCTGAATTGTGTTGGCGCAGCGTTTCGTAGTCGAGGCCCAGCTTTTTGACCACACCCGGACGAAAGTTCTCTGTGATGATGTCGGCGCGCTTTGCGAGTTGATACACAATATTGCGGCCCTTCGCTGATTTCATATCGATCGCAAGACTTCGCTTATTTCGATTCAAAACCGTGAAGCAATAGGATTCGCCGCGGATTTGAGGGACGAAAGCACGTGACGTATCGCCATCCGGAAACGATTCGATTTTAATAACGTCTGCCCCCATATCGCCAAGCAGCATGCTGCAATAAGGTCCAGCCATCACGCTCGTTAGATCAAGCACCCGAACGCCTTCCAAGGGCAAGGCCATGATTTAAACCTCCTTCAATAATGTTCCACGAACGGCACCGTTTGTATGCACAATCAGCCCAAGTACTAAACCACTCGGCTTAGTCAGGCTACGATGCGAAGCATCCCACAAGACGCATTGATTGGGCCGTAAAGACGCTGCGCTTTCATCGTAAACCACTAACTTCAGGAGCCAAGCCCATGCAAGCATCATCCCGTCGGCAATTTTTGAAACATACGATCGCATGGTCTGCGGGTGCGACCTGCTTTGCGCATAGCACGCTTGCCTTTGCCATCGATCTGACAGTTACTCACTTTGGTCAGGGCATGTATGGCGTGCCCTTTGCAGTTGCCAAGGATAAGGGTTGGTTCAAAGAGATGGCAGGCCTTGATGTGAGTGGCTTTATTACTTCAGCGGGAGGAGGCACAACAATCCGAAATGCACTGGCATCGGACATTCCCTACGGCGAAGTTGCCGTACCTGCTGCCATTGCCGCCATTCAGCAAGGCGTTGAACTCAGCATTGTCCATGCCGGCGTTGCCTCAGTCGCCGACCAGGTTTGGATTACTCGCAACAATGATCAAACGATCAAAACATTTGCTGATCTCGCTGGAAAAAAGTTAGGTTATTCGAGTCCTCGGTCGGTGACTGACATGATTACGACCATGATGCTTGAGGCGAACAAGCTCACCGGCAAAGTCGAACGTAAAGCGATCGGGTCCATTTCGGCAGGTTTGACCGCTTTGCGCGAAGGCTTGGTCGATATGACTTATGTGACCGAGCCGGTGTGGAGCAAAGAGAAGGCTAACTATCGACTGGCATGGGTGTCGACCGACATCGCACCAAGGGTGACTCAAACGGTGGGTATCGTAAAAACCGACTTTCTAAAAAAGAACCCGAAAGTTATTCAAGGCATCATTGCCGCTCGGCGCAAGGGCGTCGAATTTATTCAAAGCAATCCGGCTGAAGCCGCGCAAATTCTTGCCAGGGAGTACAAGATTGAGGCCGTCCATGCAAAATCTGCCATTGAAAATATTCTTAAGGTAAAAGGTCAGTATTGGAGCCCGGGGGGCTTTGATTTTGAAGGGATGGGTACCATGCTACGAGGCCTTCAGCTGGTTAAAGCGATTCCAGAGGGGCCTTTTGACTGGAGTAAGGTCATCAACGATAGCTTATTGCCTGCGGATTTACGCACTGCAAAATGAGCGAAGCCATTGTTGCATCGCTACAGGCTGTTGAGCGAATTTACCCAGCAATAGGTAAACAACAAGCGGTACACGCATTAGGTCCGATTGATTTATCACTGAGAAAGGGCGAATTTTTTTCGGTGGTGGGTCCTTCGGGTTGCGGCAAGTCGACACTACTGGATGTGCTGGCAGGTCTGGCCACGGCAACAAGTGGTGAGGTCCAGTTTGAAGGACGCTCACTAAAGTCGGAAGTGCCAGAAGGTGTTGGCGTTGTCTTTCAAGAGGATTCGAGTTTTCCCTGGCTGACCGTTCGTGACAACGCGAGCTTTGGCCTTCGCAGACACGGATTTGCCGAGCCTGAGGTTAAGCGACTTGTCGATGAGGCATTGGCGATGGTCGGTCTCGAGGCCTTTGCCTCGAGCTATCCAGCGCAACTATCAGGCGGCATGCGCCAAAGGCTGTGTATCGCGCGCACACTCGTCATGCGCCCAAGACTGCTGCTGCTCGATGAACCATTTGGTGCGCTTGATCAACAAACCCGATTACTGATGGGCGATGAGTTATTGCGTATTTGGCGAGATACCAAAGCGACCGTTCTGCTTATCACTCATGCCTTGGATGAAGCCGCCATGCTTTCAGATCGCGTCGCTGTCATGTCGGCAAGGCCAGGACGATTCATTGACATGATTGAGACAGGTTGGCCAGCATCCAGAGACAGTCGAAATGTCTCAGATCCAAAATTTGGAGCAATTACTGCAAGACTCTGGGAGCGTTTACGAGCAGAGTCCTTAAAGGCGATGCCTGCACGATGAGCCACTCCGATCGACCCAACGTCAATGTGATTCGTAAAGCATGAGTCGCGCCGCCACTTATCGACTCGCACTCATCGCAACCGCAGTTGCTGCCCTCGAATTTGCATGCCGCATCGGATGGATTGATCCTATCGCCGTGATCGCCCCGTCAAAAATGGTCCAAGGCGCTGTGAGCCTTCTTGCATCGGGCCAATACAGTGCCGACCTTCTTCTCACCCTCCAAACCGTTGCCGCGGCACTTGTAATTTCTGTGTTCACCGGGTTTTTGCTTGGACTGCTCTTATATCGTTTCCCAAGGCTTAAGTCGGCAGCAGATCCCTTCCTGGCCAGCTATTACGCCATACCGATGTTTATGTTTTATCCACTTTTCATCGTGATGTTTGGTCTTAACCGTTGGCCCTTAGTTGCGATTGGCTTCGTTTTTTCATTTATAGCGATGGCGATCAATACAGTCGATGGCCTAAGCCGAGTTCCCAAAGTCTTCATGCGCGTTGGTCAAAGCATGAACCTAACGGCATGGCAGCGCATGCGATACATTCAATTGCCTGCTGCAGCCCCCTATTTGTTCACAGGCGTAAAACTTGCCGTGGTTTATGCCTTCATCGGGGTCATCGCTGGTGAATTCGTCCTGGCCGGAGCTGGCTTCGGCTATCGCATTGCCTTCGCCTACAACGCCTTTGATAACGCCACCATGTATGGCCTCTTGCTCCTACTCATCGGCGGCGTTGGCGGACTTAACCTCAGCCTTTATCGATGGGAGCGCCTGATTCATGAGCGCAGGGGCGGTCGCTAATGCAAGGTGCAAGTTTGGAAAACGCTTCATCAAAACAACTCATTGACCGGATTGGCTTACTTGCGCTCATGCTTGGCGCCTGGTTTGTTGGCAGTGCCCTGTGGGGCGATGCAGTACTGCCCTCGCCTTTAGCGTCTTTGGTTAAATTGCTTTCGATCATCCAAAGCGATGACTTCGCCAAGCACGCTTGGGAAACACTACGTGCATTCGTGGCAGCACTCATGATTTCCTGGTTTGGTGGACTGTTGATTGGCATCGCACTGGGTGCTCATCGCCTAAGTGGCGAAGTCTGCGAGCCGATTCTCGTGGCGCTTTATTCGATCCCAAAGATAGCTCTCTACCCAATTGTTCTATTACTTTTTGGATTAGGTATCTCAGCGAAGATCGCCTTTGGCGCCTTACACGGTATTGTCCCCGTCATACTTTTTACAATGAATGCGGTAAGGCACTTACCTCATAGTTGGCTGCGGGCTGCGAAGTCGATGCGACTGACCCCGGCGCAAACGGCGAGATACATCATGGGGCCTGCGTGCGTCCCCGAGATTGTTTCAGGCTTTCGAATTGGCTTCTCGCTGACCCTGCTTGGCACACTCATCGGCGAAATGTTTGCTTCGCAGCGGGGTATCGGTCACTTGCTATTGAAAGCTATGGAACTGAATGACATCTTGTCAATCATGGCGCTAGCCTTATTGCTGCTTGTGGTCGCAAGCGTGAGTAACATCGGTTTATTGAGCATGGAACAACGACTTCATCATCGCCACGACGCAGGGAGAAACTAAATGACACATGGCATCGCAGCGACCCCGGGAGACCTTAAACGAAAATTGCTTGAGGGTCGATTTATCCTCGCACCTGGTGTGTTCGATATGTTTTCGACAAGAATCGCCGATCGTTTGCCTTTTGAGGCCTTGTATATGACAGGCTACGGCATCTCAGGATCTTATCTAGGCCTGGCAGATGCGGGGTTGGTCAGTTACACCGATATGGTGAGCCGCGCAAGATGTATCGCAGAGGGTTCATCAAAACCCTTGATCGCCGACGCAGACACTGGCTTTGGCGGCTTACTCAACATAAGGCATACCATCCGAGGCTACGAGGCTGCTGGTGTGCAAGCGATTCAAATTGAAGATCAGGAAATGCCGAAGAAGTGTGGCCATACGCCTAATCGGCGTGTTGTCCCCCTTAAGGACGCTGTGCGCCGTATCGAAGTAGCTGTTGATGCAAGACGTCGCGATGACACCTTAATCATCGCTCGAACCGACGCAAGAACAGGACTTGGTTTGGATGAAGCAATTACTCGTGGAAAGGCGTTCGCAAAAGCAGGTGCTGACATTATATTTATTGAAGCACCCGAATCGGCTGAGGAATTTGAACGTGTCGGATCGAGCATCGACGCCTGGCTCATCGCGAATATGGTGCCAAGCGGCAAATCACCAGTAATTGAGCGTGAAGCTTTGATTCGCTACGGCTTTGACCTGGCGATATATCCTTCAGCGGGCATGGCTGTTGCCTGTGCCGCTGTGGAAGCGAATTTCAAACACCTTCTCAGTGCAGGAAGCACGAGCCAGTCGCCTGTCGCCGCATACAACATGGCACAACTTCACGAACTCGTGGGTTTTGATGAGGTTTGGGCTTTCGAGAAGCAATTTGTAGAATCATGAACCTATCCGAATCTCAACCTGGCGAACGCTCTGGTCTAACGATCATTGATCGTATTTGGAACGATCATATCGTGGAGGACTTAGGTGACGGCTACTCGCTTTTACATGTTGATCGCCACTTGGTTCATGATCTCGGTGGGCCAGGCGCGTTTTACGAACTCGAAAAGCGTGGCCTCGAGATTGCCTCTCCCGAGCTCACATTTGCGGTTCCCGATCATGTGGTTTCGTCTGCACCGGGAAGAAAGGGCAGCGAACACGATTGGGCTAACAAGCTCATCGATGGCCTGCGAATCGGCACTAACAAACGAAGCATCCGACTCTTCGATGTCGGCAAGCCAGGCCAGGGGATCGTCCATGTGATTGGACCAGAACTTGGCTTGAGCCTGCCGGGCACACTGATTGTCTGTGGCGATAGCCACACCGCAACCCACGGCGCCATGGGCGCACTGGCCTTTGGCATTGGTGCCAGTGAAATTGTGCACGTTATGGCCACGCAGTGTTTGGTTCAGAAAAAGCCCAAACAAATGCAGCTTCGTTTTGAGGGCCATCTTGCCCCGGAGGTTGAAGCTAAAGACTTAATTCTCTGGTTGATCGGCCAACTCAGCGCCTCAGCAGGCAGTGGTTATGCTGTTGAATATGTGGGTGATGTCGTTGCAGCGATGCCCATGGAGGCACGCATGACGCTATGTAATATGTCGATAGAATGGGGGGCGCGCATAGGTCTTATTGCTCCAGACGATACAACCTTCTCATATCTAGAAAATCGACCATTTTCGCCAAAGGGTCCACATTGGGATAAAGCCATCAAGCACTGGCAGGGCCTTGGCTCAGATCAGCAGGCCCGTTTTGATCGGTATGAAACACTCAACATCGCAAATATCAGACCACAAATTACCTGGGGTACCTCCCCAGAACAATGTATAGCGATCGATGGGTGCATGCCTGACCCCGCCCATGTGTCTGACGCATCACGTGCTCAGGCCATACAAGATGCGCTTGACTATATGGGCCTTCGCGCAGGCGCAGCGATCGCGGGCACTCCCATTGACCGAGTCTTCATTGGTTCGTGCACTAACGGACGATTATCTGACCTCAGACGAGCGGCCGAAGCCATTGGATCGGGTCGGGTTGCTAATCGGGTTGAGGCTTGGGTTGTACCGGGATCTTATGAAGTGGCTCAACAAGCCCAGGCCGAGGGGCTTGACCGACGCTTTAAAGATGCGGGTTTCCAGTGGCGTGAGCCGGGTTGCTCGCTTTGTGTCGGTGCCAACGGAGAACAACTCAAGCCCAAAGAGCGCTCGGTGTCGACCTCAAACCGCAATTTTGTCGGGCGTCAGGGGCCTGGCGCACGAACCCATCTCGCAAGCCCTTACACAGCGGTGCGAAGTGCGCTTGCCGGTGTTATCGCTGCCTAAGCGTCAAGGAGTATTCATCAATGGTACCTAGTGATCTAAATTTCCGACGCAAGCCCTTTACCAAGCTCGAAAGCCTTGCTGCGCCAATCGATCTCATCAATCTTGATACCGATATCATTATAAGAATAGAAAGACTCTCACAACTACCCCGAGGCCAGCTCGGCCCATGGGCCTTCGAGCCCCTTCGCTATCGGAACAACGGTGAGGAAAACCCCGACTTCATCCTGAATCAAAAGCCATTTCGTGAAGCGAAAATACTGATCACCGCCGCTAACTTCGGCTGTGGATCGTCGCGAGAAATGGCTGTCTGGGCGATCCAGGAGCTAGGTGTGCGATGTCTGATTGGTTCAAGTTTTGGCGACATCTTTCGTTCTAATTGTTTTCAGAACGGTTTATTGGTACTACAGTTCAGCGCAGACGAGATCCAAGCCATGCAAGCCATGGCCGATCAGGGCCCGTTCAGCGTGGATCTTGTGCTCAACCAAGTGCAATTACCCGATGGAAGCAAGAAATCATTTTCGATCGATGCCCCGATCCGTAAAGCCCTGCTTGAAGGCCTTGACGAAATCGAACTCACGCTCACGCGGCGGGAGCGGATCAAGGCTTATCAGGAAAAGATGAAAACTGAGCGGCCCTGGATCTTTCAAGCTGCTTGAGCTTTTCATGCTTGGCAAGCAGCCTTCTTGCTTGCTCGACCACCGGCAGATCCACCATGCGGCCCTTGAAGGCGAAGGCCGCTTTTCGTTGGGCTTGGGCTTCTTCAAAGGCTTGAACAAGGCCCGAAGCATGTTCGACTTCGTCAGGCTGCGGCGCAAACCCTTCGTTAATAATCGCCACCTGTGAAGGGTGAACGCAAAATGCTCCCTCAAAGCCTAGCGTCCGAGCACGTTCGATACGTTTGCGGAACGCGTTCTGATCTTTGTAATCGGCAACACTACCGATGAATCCTAGTGGGATCAGTCCTGCGCGACGTGCTGCCATCAGTGCCATGATATTCGGGGTATAGAGCGAATCTTCATTGACCGCCATACCCATTGAAACGGCCAAATCCTCTGCTCCCACAATCAATCCGAGCATGCGCTCGTGAGACTGAGCAATTGCATCCATATGATGCAAGCCTTCGGGATCCTCAATCATCGCAATCAGTCTTGTGTGGCCTTGAACCAGACCGCGCTCAAACTCAAGCTCACTCAATACCTCAGCAACTGACTTGATAAAGCCCGCATCAGGCACCTTCGGGAGCGAGATCGCAGAAACCGCCTCGCAGACCGAAGCTTCCAAATCGCGCAGCAGCAGCCTCCAGGGTCGATTGACACGAACAATCACCTCCTTCCCAGCTTGTGTAAACCCGTGGGCGATTTTCGGTACCGCTAGCCTTGCAGAGGCCTTGTCGGCGGGCGAAACACTATCTTCTAGATCGATTTGTAAGACATCGGCAGCTTGCCGGGTTGCACTTTCTATAAAGCGAGGACTGCTTGCAGGTACAAAAAGAATCGATCGCCAAATCGGCTTTGCCTTAGAGGGTGAAATCGGCTGTGCCTTATGCGCTGAAATCGGCTGTGCATCCTGTGTTGAATTCGCCGGCGTGTTTCGTATTGCTTCCATCAGTTGTCTTCCTTTTGATTCGAAA
>VGHV01000046.1 GCA_016868095.1 Betaproteobacteria bacterium | reverse complement strand
TTGCAAATAAGCAATCAAGGCATCCATCTCGGTTTTGTCTTTGACCAGTTCAGGCGCTTTTGCGATCTCTTCATCGCTATAAGGCGTGCCGAGTTTGCGCAGGGCGCGCATATGGCTTTGCATGGTTTCCCCGCTCACCACAGCCTTGGCAAGCCAGGGGTAGCCTGGCATATTGGACTCGGGTACCAAGTCACGCGGATTCATCAAATGGATCCGATGCCACTCATCGTTATAGCGACCACCAACACGCGCCAAATCAGGTCCGGTGCGTTTACTACCCCACTGAAAGGGCCGGTCGTAAACGAATTCGCCTGCCACCGAGTAGTGTCCATAGCGCTCAGTCTCCGCTCGGAAGGGGCGAATCATTTGCGAGTGGCAGCCATAACAGCCTTCGCGCACATAAACATCGCGACCGGCAAGCTGCAAGGCATCGTAGGGCTTAAGACCAGCCACAGGCTCGGTGGTTGAACGCTGAAAAAACAAGGGAACAATTTCAACCAGACCACCAACGCTGATGGTGAGTATCACCAACATAATCAATAAAGTTACATTTTTTTCAATCAGGCCATGATCAAACTTCATGATGTTTTCCTCTTGGTCGATTAAGCGTGCGCAGCGGCAGCTGGAATCGGCGCCTTGACCGACTTGCCTTGGGCGATGGTCATGAAGCAGTTCATGAGCATCAGCAACATGCCGCTCAAATAAAGCACACCGCCCAGGAAGCGAACCACATAGTAGGGATAGGTTGCTTTAATCGACTCGATAAAAGCATAGGTCAGGGTGCCATCAGGGTTGGTAGCGCGCCACATCAAACCTTGCATCACCCCGGCGATCCACATGGCTGCGATGTAAAGAACAATCCCTATGGTTGCAATCCAGAAGTGCAGCTCAACCCACTGAGGCTTGGCCATCGCATCGCGGCCAAAAAGTCTTGGTAGTAAATAATAGATCGATCCAATACTAATAAAACCAACCCAACCAAGCGCACCCGAATGCACGTGGCCCACCGTCCAATCGGTGTAGTGTGACAAGGCGTTGACGGTCTTGATCGACATCATCGGGCCTTCAAAGGTCGACATGCCATAAAAGGAAAGCGATACCACGAGGAACTTGAGCACGGCATCGTTACGCAATTTGTACCAAGCGCCCGATAAGGTCATGATGCCGTTGATCATCCCTCCCCAGGATGGCGCAAGCAGGATCAGTGAAAACACCATGCCAAGCGATTGTGTCCAATCGGGTAAAGCGGTGTAGTGCAAGTGGTGGGGGCCAGCCCACATATACGTGAAAATAAGCGCCCAAAAGTGAACGATCGAAAGCCGGTACGAGTAAACCGGGCGCTCCGCCTGCTTAGGTACGAAGTAGTACATCATCCCCAAAAAGCCTGCGGTAAGGAAAAAGCCCACCGCGTTATGGCCATACCACCACTGAATCATCGCGTCTTGGGCCCCTGCGTAGGCCGAATAGCTCTTGGTGAGCGAGGCAGGCATGGCCATGCTATTCACAATATGCAAAGCAGCGACCGTGATAATAAATGCACCGAAAAACCAGTTCGCCACATAAATATGCTCAAGCTTGCGTTTGGCTAATGTGCCAAAGAAGACGATCGCATAACAAACCCAAACAACCGCGATCAACAAATCGATGGGCCATTCGAGTTCGGCGTATTCCTTACCAGAGGTCATACCAAGCGGTAATGTGATCGCCGCCAGAACAATCACCAGCTGCCAGCCCCAAAAGGTAAACGCAGCAAGCGGGCCGCCAAAAAGCCTTGCATGCGTGGTTCGTTGGACCACGTAATAAGAGGTCGCAAAAAGCGCGCTGCCACCAAATGCAAAAATCACCGCATTGGTGTGTAAGGGACGAAGACGGCTGTAGGTGAACCAGGGGATGTCGAAGTTTAGCGCTGGCCAGGCCAGCTGTGCCGCGATTACGACACCGACCAACATACCCACAACACCCCAGACCACTGTCATCACGGCAAACTGCCGCACCACCGTGTAGTTATAAGTTTCCGCCGTGTCGCTGCTTGCGAAAGCCTGCATCGTGCTCATCGAATTCCCCTATTTCCACAAATGCTTTAGGGGATTTTACGCCGTTTAAAGACCGACGGAAGGTCTAGGCGGCAATTTTTAGCCGGTTATCGGTTATTTGATGTGTTTTCTTCAGCTTGACTCGACGTCATTGCCGCTTGAGACGGGGTTTGTTGCGATGCAGCAACGCCCTTTTGGTCTGCTTGCGCCACCGTGCTGTCATCGTCAAGCAAGAGCTGACGCCCATGCGTTTCCAAATCCTTGAATTGCCCGCTGTCATCCATACGGAAATAAAGCCAAACCGCCACCCCGAGCAAAGCGAGGCTTAGCGGGATCAGGAGAAAGATCGCTTCCACTGTACCTGCCTCAAGCTATTGCTCACAACCACCAGGGAACTGAGCGACATACCAAGCGCAGCTCCCCAAGCGGGAATCCAGCCCAAGGCTGCCAGGGGAATCGCAATAAGGTTGTAGCCAGTGGCCCAGGCAATGTTCTGCTGCATCAGGCGCTTGGCATGACGGGATGCAGCGATCAAAAACACCAGCGATTCCAAGCGATCGGACAAGATCAAGGCGCCCGCGTGAAGTCTTGCAAGATCGCTAGCCTTGCCAATCGCTGCCGACATGTCAGCGGCCGCTAAAACTGCAGCATCGTTTAAACCATCACCCACCATAAATACCTTGCGTCCCTCGGCTTGCATGCGCTGCACGATAGCCCATTTATCCTGGGGCAGCTGCTCACCCAGAGAGCAAGCTCCAGGGCTTAAATCCGAAAGTCCCAATTGCGTAACCAGGGCGTCGACCGCTACTTGTCGGTCGCCCGAAAGTACATGCAAGCGCAGACCCATCGCTTTGAGCGCCTGCAAGCTGGCAGGGGCATCCTCGCGTAAAGGGTCGCGAAGCTGCCAGCGGGCAATCGGCAAATGGTCGATACCAAGCCAGACTTCTTGAAAAGGATCATCATCTTGCGAGCGATCGACTGGCTGTTGACCCCGTACAAAAGCCATCGAACCGAGCTTGATCACCGAACCATCGGAACAAGCAGCCTGTACACCCTGCCCCAAAAGGCCACGGATATCGTAAGCCGGATGCGCATCGGACCCGCTTAGGCCTTTCGAATGGGCATGTTGCGCTAAGGCTAGGGCGAGCGGATGAGGCGATGCGAGCAATAAGGGCATGGCAAGCTCAAGGGCTGACTGCTCAGAGAAAGCCTGATCGAAGATGGTCAGCCCACAGACTTTGGGCCTGCCCAAGGTCAGTGTTCCCGTCTTATCGAGCACCAGGTCTGTGACCTGGGCCAAGCGCTCAAGCCCATCACCGCCCTGCAAAATGACACCAGACTTGGCCAATTGGTACTGAACAGCCGCAAGCGCCGAGGGTACCGCCAAGGAAAGCGCGCAAGGGCAGGACACCACCAGCACGGCAACCGACACCTCAAAGGCGCGACTAGGGTCTAGCCAAAGCCACCCGGCAAGCACCATCACGACAAAGATCAGTAAGCCCCCAATAAAGTGGCGCGCAGCGCGATCAGCCATTGCTGCCATGGCTGGCCTTGTGCTGCCGGCCCGAGCGATCAGTCGTTGTAAATCGGCGCGCGTTGAGGCACTCGCTGGTCGCACAACGTTTAAGCGAACGCTTTGTGCTTCGGCAATGACTGCGCCAGAAGGCAGCAACTCGCCAGGTAAAAACCGCTGCGGCGTTGATTCACCACTGAGCAACGAACAATCAGCCTGCACGTCGCCATCCAAACACATCGCATCAGCAGGCAGGCTGGCCCCGGGCTCAAGTTCAATCACATCGCCGACTTGCAAGTCTTCAGCCAAAACCTTCTCGTCCCCCTTGGGGCCGATGCGTCGAATCGCTTGGGGTATGCCTGCGGCGAGTCGGTCAAGCCAGCGTTGAGAACGCCTTCGAGCATTGGCTTCGAGACTACGGGCTGCCAGTAGCAAGAACAAGAACATGGTGACCGTGTCGAAGTAAACCTCGCCACGACCCTGCCAGGTGTTGATTGCACTGGCAAGATAGGCAGCAAGCAAGCCCAGCGCGACCGGCACATCCATACCCAGGTGTTTTTGGCTGACATCGCGAACCGCCGCTTGCAATATCGGCCAACCGCTATAAAGCAGCGCGGGAAGGGTCACCACCATGCTTGCCCATTGCAAAAGCGCAGCATCGCCCGGCTCGACATCACCAGGGCTCGCCCAGTAAAGCGGGGTTTGCAGCATCATCACTTGCATCATGGCCAGCCCGGCAACAAAAAGGCGGCGCCTTTGACGGCGCTCGATCACCTGCAAACGTTGCTCGCGTGCGGAGGGATCAAATGGCAGTGCCCGGTAACCGAGCGCGCGCAGCCTAGCCAAAATCGTCGCGAGACTGGTCTGCTTGTCATCCCACTGCACCAGGGCCTGTTGCTGGGCGTAATTGACCTGCACACGACCCACGCCCTTGGCTGCCGACAATCCGCTCTCGAGCAGCCATACGCAGGCACCGCATCGCATGCCGTCGATCATCAGACAGGACTGCAATTGCTCGCCGTGCTCAGGATCGTCGACCCGCTGAATAAAGCCGTGCCTTTGAGCGAGCCGCTCAACATCAAGCTCAAGCGCTAGGGTTTCATCGACAGGGCCAAGCTGGCTCAGTGTCTGTATCCCTGAGCCTAAATCAGGCCCGGCTTGGAGCCCTGGCGCTTCGCGATGGTTGTAATAGCGCTCCAGACCAGCCTGCACAATGGTCCTGGCAACACTCGCACAGCCTTCGCAACACATGTTTAGGGCTTGGCCAAGGATGAGTACCTCTTGTGGCTTTGGAGGACAGGCTTCGCCGCAATGAAAGCAAGCGCTCATGGCCTGACCCAGCTGATACAAGCGTCAACCACCGAGACCAAGTGAGCGCGTGGATCGAGCCGCATAAGGCCAGCCAGCGCGTACGCACACAAGACAAGCGCTGCTGCCCGCCGTAACCAAAGCGTTCTCAAGAGTCGACCGAAGCGCTCAGCGCCCATGCCCATCGCGACAAGATTAGGCAGGGTACCAAGGCCAAAACTTGCAAGAAGCAGTGCACCTTCAAGCGCATGTTGACTGGCAAGCGCCGCGAGCAACATGCCATACACCATGCCGCAGGGCAGCCAGCCCCAAAAAAACCCGGCTGCCAGGCTTGCCTTGATCGAGCGCGTGGACAGGTAACGCGCTGCCGTGGCCGATAACCTGGACCAAAGCCAGCGACCGGCGGGTTCAAGCCAGCGCAAGCTCTGACCCCAACCCCATAAATAAAGGGCAAAGGCGAGCATGAGCGCATTGACCAACACAAAACCAATTTGTTCAATCGGCAAGATATGCTTAAGCAATAGGGCCGAGGATCCGAGTGCGCCCATCAGGCCACCGGCTAAGCTATAACTGCCAACCCTTCCTAGGGAATAAGCAATCTGCCGGGCAAGCACGCTTGCTAAAGGCTCACAAACCCTTGCCTGCATGGATACAAGGTCCGAACCCTCATCGCTAGCGCTGATCGCGATCGGAATCACAGGCCGATTTAATAGCACCACAATGCCGCCGCACATGCCGGCGCAGTGAAAGCCCCCGAGCAAGCCCAGCAGGAAAACCGAGAAATAGCTCAGATCCGGCATGAAAGATGATTCATCAAAGCAATCGATCGCATCAGCTAAGGCTAACATCGCAAACATTCAAGCCCAGAACTGCGGTCTCCATGACTTTCATCTCGATGACAACAAAGCCCTTGCGTCCCACGCTGTGGATTGAGCAAGGTCAGGTTTTTACCTGGGATCAAACCAGGCTGCCCTTTGAACGAGAAGTGATTTGCCTGGCAAACAGTCAGGATTGCGCCCGGGCAATCGCCAGCATGCAAGTGCGCGGCGCACCCTTAATTGGCGCAGTCGCTGCCCTGGGCATGGCGATGGCCATTCGAGAGGCGCTCGCAAAACATCCTGGGTGCTATCGCGAGGCGGGCTGGCTTGACACCCTCGCCAAAGCGCTTCTTGCAACCCGCCCGACCGCCGTCAATCTGGCCTGGGCGGTCGCCCAAGTCAGCGCTTCGGTCAACGCCATCTTGCAAGCGTCAACGATTGATCAAAAGCCGCCGACGCAAGATCTTAAGGGTGACCGAGTCAACGATTCACTGCGTAATCGAGAAGGTAAGCCAACAGCCGATTCAATGGCAACCGTGCTTGCCGAACAAGCCTGGCAACGCGCACTTGACTTGGTCGACGAAGACCGAAGCTGCAACGCAGCCATTGGTATGCAAACCCAAAACCTTTTAATGAAGCATGCGCGTGGACATACCGCTTCAAGGCCGCTTCAAATTCTCACACACTGCAACGCCGGTGCACTTGCCACGGTTGATTGGGGTACTGCGACCGCTGGCATTTACCAACTTCACGCCCAGGGTATCGCCCTTCATGTGTGGGTCGACGAGACACGCCCACGCAACCAGGGTGCGATTCTCACCGCCTACGAACTTGCCGATGCTGGTATTCCGCACACGGTGATTGCCGATAACGCCGGTGGCCTTTTGATGATGAGGGGCCTTGTTGACGCCGTCATGGTGGGCTGTGATCGGGTCTGTGCTAACGGCGATGTGGTCAATAAAATCGGCACGTATTTGAAAGCCTTGGCTGCCAAAGCCCATGGCATTCCGTTTTGGGTGGCCTGCCCTGCGTCAAGCATCGATATGAACTGCCCAAGCGGCATGGATGTCAGCATCGAAGAGCGCAGCGCCTTGGAACTAAGTCAGATTCGCGGCCTGCCTGTACATCCCCAACAAAGCCTGCGCCAACCCATCCTCGTTGAGATCATGCAAGCGGGACAAACTTGCTATAACCCGGGCTTTGACATTACCCCGGCTGCCTTGGTGAGCGGGCTGATCACCGAACATGCTCTGATCAATCCCTTGAAACTTAGGGAGGCTTTTGCGTGAAACCCACGCCTGACATCCATACCGAGCTTGAGGCAAGGCAAGCCCTGATCGAGCAAGCCTTGAACCTGAACCGACTTGGCATCAATCATGGCAAATCGGGCAATGTGTCGCTACGCTGGCATCGAAGCGCCAAAGCCCAAGGCGAAGGTTTGTTGATCACTCCGTCTGCGATCGCTTATGAAAAGCTCAAGGCGCAAGATCTTGTCTGGATCTCGCTTCAAGACGATCCACCGCGGGTCGATGGCCACTACAAGCCCTCGAGCGAATGGCGTATGCATCGCGACTTGCTTCGTGCTCGTCCCGATTGTATGGCGGTGGTCCACACCCACTCGCTTTACGCAAGTGCGCTGTCTTGCATGCCCAATATTCAACGTGAAGGCATACCGGCCTTTCACTATATGGTGGCGATGAGTCGAGCAAACCGAATCGCCTGCGCAAGCTATGCACGTTTTGGCAGCGATGACTTATCCCAAGCCATGCTCAAGGCCTTGGAACCCGATGCCCGAGCCTGCTTACTCGCTCATCATGGCGTTATTGCAGCCGGCGAGGATCTTGCCAGTGCACTTGGTTTGGCGCAGGAAGTCGAAGCGCTTGCCATGATGTATAGCCAATGCCTTGCGCTTGGCGGCCCTGCCGTACTGAGCGAGCAGGCTATGCAAGACGTCCACGAAGCCTTCGTTGGCTATCGAAATCCTGATCTTAAAGCGCAAGAGCAGCAGTCCACCGAGCCACCCACAAGGGGCGCTGTATGAGCAAGAGCCAGGCCCAAGCACTTTGGTGTCATCGACTAAGCGATGACTTAAGCGGCGTGGGTCTTGCCAGTGTCGAGGTGGGCGAGCCCGGTCCGGGTGAAGTACGTCTGCGGGTACGGGCTGGCGCCTTAAATTTCCCCGACCTACTCATGACCCGAGGTCTTTACCAGTACAAACCGGCACTACCCTTTGTGATGGGGGTGGAGGGCTGTGGGGTGGTTGAGGCCATCGGCGAAGGCGTCAACCGTTTCATGCTCGGTGACCGGGTGGCCTTCAGTTGTCGCCACGGCGCCTTTGCCAGCGCTTTGGTTTTACCGGCCGAGTCGCTAAGTTTGGTACCCCCAGGACTTGATGACGCTCAAGCGGCTGCCTACTCGGTCACGGCGCTCACCGCTTGGGTCAGTCTGATTCGACGCGGCAAGTTGCTTGCCGGAGAAATAGCACTCATTCACGGCGCCAACGGGGGCGTCGGCATTGCAGCGGTTCAACTGGCCAAACATATCGGAGCCACAGTCATCGCCACGGCGAGCTCAGAGGCAAAACTTGCACTGGCCCGCCAAGCAGGCGCTGAGCACTGCCTCGTACTTGAACCGGGCTGGCATGAAAGGGTTAAGCACATCACCGGTGGCCGCGGCGTCGATCTTTGTATGGATCCGGTCGGTGGCGATGTGTTTGACTTCTCCATCCGTTGCATGGCCTGGGGTGGGCGAGTGTTGGTTGTTGGCTTTGCCTCGGGCCGCTTTCCCAGGCTCTCGGTCAACCACGCGCTGATTAAAGGACTCTCGATTCTGGGCGTTCGCGCAGGTGAGTCTGGCAGACGCGACCCCGCGGCAGGCCGGGAAGATCGTGCCAAGATCCGCCAGCTTTTAGCACAAGGCGTGATGCTTCCCCCGATTGGGGCGCGTTTCCCGCTTAGCGCAGGCGTTCGCGCCTTGCAAACCATGGCCGAGCGCCAGGTGGTGGGCAAACTTTGTCTCGAAATGCCCTAAGCCTCCAAGCCCCGTCAAGCACTTGGCAGCAAGCACAGGCTGACAGGTCGAATCCTCAGCGGGGCAAGTCGCTTGAACCCATCAAAAACTCATCCACAGCCCGCGCGCACTGACGGCCTTCACGAATCGCCCACACCACCAACGACTGTCCGCGCCTCACATCGCCAGCGGCAAACACTTTGTCAACGTTGGTGTAATAGGCCTGCTCACCTTCTGTAGCTGCCAAAGCATTGCCACGTGCATCTTTTGCAACCCCAAAGCTATCGAGGACACTTGCGACCGGCGACACAAAACCCATGGCAAGCAAGACCAGATCCGCCTTGATTTCAAAGTCCGAATTGGGCACTTCTTGCATGCGCATCTGACCGCTTTGCGGATCGCGCTCCCACTGCACTTTTGAGGCAATCAAGGCCTTGACCCGACCTTGACCATCGTCCACAAATCGCTTGGTTGCAACAGCCCAATCACGATCAACCCCCTCTTCATGCGAAGACGAGGTGCGCAGCTTTTGCGGCCAGTAGGGCCAGGTAAGGGGCTTGTCCTCTTGCTCGGGCGGCATCGGCATTAACTCAAACTGCACAACGGCAGCCGCCCCCTGACGATTACTGGTGCCGACGCAATCGGATCCGGTGTCGCCACCGCCAATCACAACCACATGCTTGCCGGTTGCCAGCAATTGCGCTGCAAGCGGATCACCGGCAACAACCTTATTTTGCTGAGGCAAAAACTCCATCGCAAAATGCACACCGGCTAAATGTCGGCCGGGCACAGGCAGATCGCGAGCCTGTTCAGCGCCACCGGTGAGAACAACCGCATCGAATTCGCGCTGCAATTGCGCTGGACTCAGCCGTTCATGGCTCCAATTATTAACGACGCCAAGATCGACATCCTCGCCAATGAACACACCAGTGCGAAATTCAACGCCTTCTTGCTGCATTTGCGCAACCCGGCGATCGATATGAATTTTTTCTAATTTGAAGTCGGGAATTCCATAGCGCAATAAACCACCTAAACGATCATTCTTTTCAAAGACCGTCACCTGATGGCCTGCTCTTGCCAATTGCTGCGCGCAAGCCATCCCGGCTGGCCCTGCACCCACCACAGCAACGCGCTTGCCTGTACGCTGACTTGGAAGCTTCGGTTTAACCCAGCCTTCTTCCCAAGCTTTATCGATGATCGCGTGCTCGATGGACTTAATGCCGACCGCATCGTTATTGATATTTAAGGTACATGCAGCCTCGCATGGCGCAGGACAAACACGTCCGGTGAACTCTGGAAAGTTATTGGTTGAGTGCAAAGTTTCGATAGCCTCTTGCCACTGCCCTCGATAAACCAAATCATTCCAATCAGGAATGATATTGTTAATCGGGCAGCCACTTTGGCAAAAAGGAATGCCGCAATCCATGCAGCGTGCGCCTTGGGCTGAGGCCTGTTCATCATCAAGATGAAGCACAAATTCGCGGTAGTGCTTAAGTCGATCGCCGACTGGCTCACTTGCCTCTTGCAAACGCTCTAATTCCAAAAACCCTGTAACTTTTCCCATCGGTACCAACCTTAAAACGTTCTAGCACTTACTCATATTAATCTCAAGCTACAGCCTTTGACTTTGCTGCCCTGCTTGCTTTGGACTGTTGATGCATTTCCCCGAGCGCACGTCGATATTCATGCGGGAATACCTTTTTAAAACCCTCACGTGTTTTTTCCCAATTCGCCAGCAATTGCCTTGCCACCTCGGAGCCGGTGTAGCGCAAATGCTTTTCGATGTACTGCTTAAGGATTATTTCGTCGCATTCAGCACGATGCCAGAGCGCAGGCTCAACGTGTGCAATTTGCTCAGCGGTTGATCGCAAGGGCTCCACCGCAACCATCGATAGATTGCAGTGCGCCTCAAACAAGCCCTGCGGATCCCAAACATAAGCGACCCCACCGCTCATGCCAGCAGCAAAGTTGCGGCCTGTTTCACCGAGTACGACCACAGTCCCACCAGTCATGTATTCACAACCATGGTCGCCAGTGCCTTCAACCACCGCCGAAGCACCCGAATTTCGCACCGCAAAACGCTCGCCTGCCACGCCGCTAAAAAAGGCCTCGCCTTCAACCGCACCATAAAGCACGGTATTACCGACAATCATATTTTCGTGGCTTGCACCCTGAAACTCATTGGTTGGCCTCACAATCACGCGGCCACCCGATAAGCCCTTGCCAACATAGTCATTGGCCTGCCCCACCAAATCGAGCGTGATACCTGCAGCTAGGAATGCTGCAAAGCTTTGCCCAGCCGTCCCATTCAGTTGAATATGGATACAGTCGTCAGGCAGACCTTGGTGGCCATAGCGTCTTGCCACTTCACCCGAGAGCATCGTGCCAACCGTACGATTCACATTTCGTATCGGTACGATAAATGACACTTTTTCTTGTCGATCTAGCGCTGCACGCGAGAGGTCGATCAAGCGGTTATCAAGTGCGCCCTCAAGACCATGGTCTTGGCTTAGGCTAACGCGGCGCGGGACTTCTGACGATACCGGGGGCATATAAAAGATCCGGCTGAAATCCAAACCTTTAGCCTTCCAGTGCGAAACACCAACTCTCATATCAAGCAGATCGGCACGGCCGATCAATTCATCCATGCTACGCACACCAAGCCTGGCCATGAGTTCGCGAACCTCATCGGCTACAAAGAAGAAGTAATTCACGACATGTTCGGGTTTTCCTTGGAACTTTCGACGCAGCACCGGGTCTTGGGTTGCAACACCGACGGGACATGTATTGAGATGGCATTTGCGCATCATGATGCAGCCTTCGGCAACCAGAGGCGCTGTTGCAAAGCCAAATTCATCAGCCCCCAAT
>VGHV01000045.1 GCA_016868095.1 Betaproteobacteria bacterium | reverse complement strand
CCATGGCCTCCCAGCGACGGCCGGCTAGTTCTGGTCGGTGCGCACTTGCCGAGGGCGGCAGTCGATCACCCATGACGTGTGAGAAATTACAGCCGCCGCGTTCAAATAATGCGCCTGCCTCAATCACACGCGATATGCCGCCGCCACCCTCAGGACGTTCCCACTGGTCAAGCGCAAAGGCTTGCCCATCGAGTGATTCGAGTGCTTGCACGATCCCTGATTGCAGTCCGAGGAAGTACTCCCTTGCCTGATCCATGATGCCTGTCATCGGCGTTTCATCCTATCTGAGCTATGAGCTTGTGCCATGGTTGCGGCGTGCACGCCAGGCAATGTCCTTGCGGTATTGTCCGCCATCGAGGTGGATTTGTGCCATGCTTTCATAGGCATGTTGCTGAGCCAGCTTGATGCTGTCACCGATGCCGACTGCGCAAAGCACACGGCCACCACTGCTTAGCAGCGCCCCATCTCGGTCCTCAGTGCCTGCATGAAAAACCAGTCGATCAAGGCTTGCTGGGTCTGCGAGGCTACTGGCCTGTCCGAGGCAGGCGGCGGCGCCCTTGTTTTGCAAACCGCTAATCGTGTCACCGACCCGCGGTGCTTGGGGGTAGCCCTGCGCTGCCAGGACAACGCCCACCGCATGGCGTCGGTCCCATTGCGCTTCGATGTGATCGAGTTTTCCAACGAGCGCTGCTTCAATCAAGTCCACCAGGTCACTTCGCAGCCTTGCCATAAGCGGTTGGGTTTCAGGATCGCCGAGGCGGCAATTGAACTCAAGCACTTTGACCGTCTTTGTTGGGTCGATCATTAAGCCTGCATACAAAAAGCCCACATACCGACGACCTTCGGCGGCCATGCCTTTGACCGCCTTATTCATCACCTCACGCATCACAAAGGCATGAATATCGGGCGTGACAACAGGCGCTGGTGAGTAGGCTCCCATGCCTCCGGTATTCGGTCCGGTGTCAGCATCGCCCAGACGTTTGTGGTCCTGACTCGATGCGAGGGCGAGCACATGTTCACCATCAACCATCGCAATAAAGCTTGCCTCTTCGCCTTGTAAACACGCCTCGATGACAACGCGAGCACCAGCCTGACCAAAACTTTGGTCCTTGAGCATCCAGTCAATGGCTTGATGAGCCTCTTCAAGACTTTGGGCGACGACAACGCCTTTGCCGGCGGCTAATCCATCAGCCTTGATGACGATGGGGGCACCTTGCGCTTCGACGTAGCGGTGCGCCAAGTCAGGATCGGTAAAACTTTGATAATCAGCGGTGGGTATACCGAAACGGGTCATGAACTGTTTGGCGAAATCCTTCGACGACTCAAGTTGAGCCGCTTCACGACTAGGACCGAAGATGGCCAGCTTTCTCGATTGAAAATAATCGACAATACCCGCTGCAAGTGGTGCTTCGGGGCCGACCACGGTGAATCGAATGCCTTCTTGAATCGCAAAGTCTGCCAGGGCCGCCTGATCGCTTAAAGCCAGGTTTTGAACCTTGGGTTCGTGCGCTGTTCCTCCGTTGCCCGGAGCGACATAAACTTGTGTAACTTTAGCCGACTGGGCTAATTTCCAAGCAATAGCGTGTTCGCGTCCGCCAGATCCAATCACCAACAACTTCATGTTTCACCCATCGACGCATTGGTGTAGACCTCTTGCACGTCATCAAGACCTTCAAGCGCATCAAGTAGCTTTTGCATCTTCTCGGCATCATCACCTTCGAGCGCGATTTCATTATCGGGTTTCATAACAATCGCAGCAATCTCGCTTTTCAGGCCAGCCTTATCAAGTGCACGCCTCAGCGGTTCAAAGAGTCCTGGCTCGCAAACGACTTCAATCGAGTCGTCATCACCGCGAATGACATCGTCGGCGCCCGAATCAAGAGCCACCTCGATGACCTTTTCTTCGGAGGTGCCAGGTGCAAATAGGATCTGGCCGCAATGGCGGAATTGAAAAGCCACTGAGCCGTCAGTGCCCAAATTGCCACCGAACTTTGAGAAAGCGTGCCGAACTTCAGCAACGGTTCGGGTCCGGTTATCGGTCATGCAGTCAACAATAATTGCAGCCCCCGCAATGCCATAACCTTCATAGCGAATCTCTTCATAGTGGGCACCCTCGAGACCGCCCGCGCCGCGAGCAATCGCTCGTTGCACAGTATCTTTGGGCATATTGGCTTCAGATGCCTTGTCCATTGCCAGTCGCAGCCTAGGGTTGGTATCGCTATCGCCGCCACCGATGCGCGCAGCTACCGTGATTTCCCGTATCAGCCGGGTGAAGAGTTTGCCGCGTTTGGCGTCTTGACGACCCTTGCGGTGCTGAATATTGGCCCACTTCGAATGACCGGCCATGCTTGCCCTTGATCTTGAACGCCTGCTGGCGCGACCTCGCGATTTTACACCTCAGCAAGAAAGTCAATCGGTCAAAAGGATGACCCTTCGGGATCATTCTCAGGAGGCAGTCCATGCAAAGCCGATATCCCAGCTTTCTCATGTTGTGTGTTTTAACGCTGTATATGCTTTTTCAACACAGTCTTGTTAAGTCCGCCGAGTCAGCCTCGCTGTCTGTCACCCCGCCAGCATCGACAGCAACACGGCCAGGGTCGACGCTTTCATTGGGGCCAGGATCGACAGACTGCCAATTCCATGCTGATCCGATTCGCCTAAACCTTGGTGAGCTCAAAGCCTTGTCCCTATCAACCCGTAAAGAGCGTGCGCGTTGGAATGCGCGCCCCGATGTGATGAGCGTTCAAACTGGGCCGGGCCATAGCCATTTGCTTAAGGCAGAAAAACCTGGGCACAGCGAGCTGAGGCTCGGCTTTGATCCGGACTCACCTGGCGGCGAGCCAAGCTGTACGGTTTGGCGGCTCGAGGTCGGCGTTGATTTAAGCCAGGCACAAGCGCTTCTTAGCGAATGGGTGGCCCAGGAGTCGCGTGTATCGCCATGGTCCGCGCCTCGGGTTCAATTGAGTGCACGCGGTGCGCTGATTGTTTTAGAGGGTGAGGTGGCACAGGCTGAGCAAGGCAAAGCGCTGGAGTCCTTAATCAAACTATGGCTCGAGGCCCAGTCCTTTGCCGGTTTGCGATTAGTCAACTGGCTACATATTCGCCCTGCTGAGCAAATTATGTTGGAAGTAAGGATTGCCGAGGTCTCATCGCGATTGCTCGATAAGCTTGGGATTGACTGGCAAGTGGGCAAAGAGCAGCCCGTGTCGACCGGTCTGGGCCAGTGGAGCGCTCAGGCTGGCTTTTCTCGCGGCGCGGCCGCCTTGGTACGTCTGATGAGAGGCGCATCGGTCATTGGCGTTGACGCCGAGGCCTCGCGTTCGCAATGGCGATTGCTTGCTCAGCCCAATCTTATGGCACAAAGCGGCAGCGAGGCACAGTTCTTATCGGGCGGAAAAGTTTTTATACCCATCTCAATCCAGCAAGGACAAGGCGAACAAGCGAGCATCACTACTAGGCTCGATGAGCGAGAGTACGGCGTAAGTCTCAAATTCATGCCGCGTCTCATGTCCGATGGCCGTATCGAATTAAAAGTCGCTCCTGAGGTCTCGGAGTTATCCCGGGATGGCGTGCTTGTGAGTGCGGGCGAGCGCGGCTCGGTATTGCCCTTGGTGACGGTTCGCAAAGCAAGCACAACCGTCACGCTTGATGATGGTGAGAGCTATGTAGTGGGCGGACTTATCCATTTCGGTGAGGAGCATGGTCGCCGCGGCCTGCCGGGTTTGATCGAATCCAAGGTCTTCCATGGTTTGCTTGGCTCTCGCGATCACCACCAGCATCACAGCGAATTAGTCTTTGTCGTTACACCGCGCCGTCTCATCCGACATCAAGGGGCCATTCAATGAACTGGGACGATCGCAGCATTCAGCAACGGGCCATTGAGCGATTAATCGGCGAACACGGGCCGCGCGCCCTCGCCAAGATGAACCCTGAGCAGTTGCAAGAGCGGCTCAAAGGTGCTTTATCACTTGCCTTAAGTGAACAAAACGGTGCACTTCAAGCCGAACAGTTGCAACGCATCCATGGCGAACTCATGGGCCTAGGACCACTTGAGCCCTTGCTTGCCGATGACAAGGTGGGTGACATACTGGTGAATGGACCTGAGGCGATCTGGTATGAGCGCGAGGGGCGTTTGTATCGAAGTGCCCAACGTTTTGACAACGAGGCCCATCTGCTTCGCATCATCGATCGCTTGGTTTCGCGTGGTGGAAGACGTATTGACGAATCCTCACCGATGGCCGATTCACGTTTGCCCGACGGATCACGAGTTAATGCCGTTGTTCGACCGGCTGCCGTCGATGGCCCACAGCTTTCGATCCGTCGCTTTATTGGTGGACCTCGATTGCTTGCCGATTGGGTGCAAGCGGGATGCATGACCACCGAGGCGGCCGACATCCTTGGCGATCTGGTTCGTCAACGCGCAAACCTGATCATCAGCGGTGGTACGGGCGCGGGAAAGACTTCGCTGCTTAATGCGCTGTCGGCATGTATTGACGAAGGCGAAAGAATCCTGACACTTGAAGATGCTGCCGAGCTTCGCTTATCGCAGCCTCATGTGGTCAGGCTCGAGGCGAGACCGCCCAATTTGGAGGGTAAGGGTGAGCTAACGATGCGGATGTTGTTGCGCAATGCCCTGCGCATGCGTCCGGATCGTTTAATCCTTGGTGAGGTTCGCGGCGATGAGGTTATCGAACTGCTGGCTGCGCTCAACACAGGTCATAGGGGTTCGATGGGGACCGTGCATGCCAACTCTGCCGCCGATGCATTGGTAAGACTTGCTTCGATGGCTGCCATCGCGCTGGGCACATCGCATCCGGAGATGCTTGATTCGCAAATACGCTCAGCGGTTGATGTGGTTTTGCACCTGGAGCGAAGCGATGACGGCAAGAGGCGCTTGCGAAGCATCCATCGCTTACAGTCCGATCTACCCGAGGCTGGAATGGGCGCGAAAATGCAGTGTTTGTGGCCTAAACCGGACGATAGGTCTCAACCTCTCCGTCGTAGCCCGGCAGCAGGCGTGCCCCGCAGGTCTGTACCTGATGACGCTTAACGCTTTGGGCAAGGGCCTGATCAAGCAAGATGCCATCGGCACTTGCTTCGCGTTGCAGCCGCTCGGCGCGGTTGACCACCTCGCCAAGTGCGGTGTAGCTTCGTCGCATGCTTGTCCCCAGATCCCCGACCAGCGCTTCGCCACTTGCGATACCAATCCGTTTGGAAAGGCCAGCGGCGGCTTGAATGGCTAAGGCAGCGTCAAGCGCGCGGTCTGCATCGTTGGGGGTGCTCAAGGGAGCTCCCCAAAATGCCATCAAACCGTCGCCCAAGTACTTATCGAGCGTGCCGCCATGTTGATGAATGAGCGCCGTCCATGCATCGAGCTGGCTGCGCAGCTTTTGAGCAAAGACCTCTGGGCTCTCATGGCGAGCAAGACGAGTCGAACCAACCGCATCAACAAACATCACCACAAGATGTTCACGCGAAGGCGACAAAGGCTGGGCTGAGCCCTCGGCAAGCAAATGTTCCAAGACATTCGCAGGTACATAGTCTGCGAAGAGCCGTCTCAGGCTCCCTGCTGTTTGACGTTCATTACGCAAGCTCCACGCTAGGCTGGCAAGCGCCGTACATGCGATAGCGATCGGTGGACCGAGCACTAATTGCAACTGATGCGTATCGGTGAGCATGAAGCTCAAAAGCGTAAGGCCGATCGCAAGACCCAAACTCGACATCGCAAGACTGAGATAGCGACGGTAGCGGCAGCTCAACACGATAAAGCTTATAGCGAGCAGGCATAAGCCTTGGACCAGAAACCAAGCCTTCACGCCGATCCAGCTTGCTTGTGCCTTTGGATCCTCCTGGGAAATTTGATCGAGCAAGGCGGCAGTCGCCTGAGCATGCACGACCACCCCTGCCTGAGAGGCTGCCATAGGTGTTGCTACCCGGTCGCTGACGCCAAGGGCAGAGGATCCAATCAACACGATCGCTCCCCGGAGCGCACTAATCGGTTCGCGTGATTCATAGGCCAGATGCGCAGGCACGCTGAGCCAGGCTTGGTTCGAGCGTGTGTAGGGAATCGACCAAAGGCCTTGGGTATCGCTTGCTAGATCCAAGAATCCCGCACTTAAGATTTGTCCCGCAGGCCATCGCGGAACCATCGTGACCTTCTCGGGTAATAGGCCCATACAAGCCAGCACTGCGAGTGATAGGCTCGCATGCCACTGATCACGATATCGCAAAAGCGGCGGCAGTCGCCTTACGACGCCATCGTCCTCGGGTAGCCAGCTGATATGGCCGGTGCATCGCGGGTTTAAGCCAGCATGGTGACCCACATGGCCGCTTGCTTGGGCAATCGCAGTCCCCGATGCAAGTTCCACTGCTTGAGGCCAACCACTGGTCACCTCGCCAGCGTCAGCTGCCTGCGACTGTCCCAGGCCAAAGGCTTGCGACAACACAAGGGGATAAGCTCGTAAGAGCTGCTGAATCGCCTCATCGCCTTCGCGGTCGCGGGGCTCCGGGAGGACAAGGTCAAGGCCCACCGCAGCTACCTGATGGGTTTCGAACAATTGCGTGAGCAATTGCGCTAAGGCTTTACGTTCCCATGGCCAGGATCCAAGTGCCTTAAGGCTTGCTTCGTCGATATCAACAATGACAACGCGTGACTCGGTGCTGTCGCTCGCACTCATCCGATGCCATTGATCACCTAGTAGGGAGGCCGCTCGTTGCAAGCTTCCGGGCCAGGGCAGGCCACTACTTAAGAGCACACTGAGCAAAAAGCCGGCGAAGCCGATCAAAAGAGGTGCGCGCCAAAGCCCCATATCACGAACTGGCGAGTAGTCGAAGTCGCTCGTGTAAAAGCAGTCTGCCTTCTGGCATTGACTCAATATAGCCTTCGGTTTCGAGAGCCTTCATGACTCTGGAGACCATCTCTCGCGAGGCACCGACCATTTTGGCGATATCCTGCCGAGCGATCCTATCCTTGACCACATAATTGCCGGCATCGCTTTCGGCAAATTCGAGGAGTACTTGGGCAACCCTGCCATAGACATCGAGTAAGGCTAGGGTTTCGATACGCCTGTCTGCCTCACGTAAACGCTGCACCAGGCTACGCATGATGCGCAGGCAGACTTCGTTGTTTTGTGCAATCAAAAACTGAAAGGCTTCTTTTGTGATCGCTATGAATTCGCAAGGATCGAGGGTGACAACGGTCGCTGAGCGCGGCTCCTCGTCGATGAGGCTCATTTCACCAAAAAATTCCCCAGGTCCGAGGACGGCGAGGATGACTTCCTTACCCTCGGCATCGGCCCGCTGAACTTTGGCGCGGCCCGAAAGCATGACAAACATGCCATGCGATTGTTCGCCCTCTTTCACGACGACTTTGCCTTTGCCGAAGCTGCGACGCGTGCTCGAGGTGGCAAGACGCTCAAGCGCACTCTCGTGCAAGCCATAAAAAAGGGGCACGCGCTTTAAGAAGGCTAAATTACTGCTGATCGAGGCATGGGCCATGCTTGTGATTGTGCAACACTTCAGCCTTGAGTCGCCAATGTCCGACATGCCACCACTTAAGCCAAGCAACGCATCGGCTGCATGCGAAGCTGAAATTCTTGCTTATGGCGGTGCCTGGGAAGCCGCGCTTTCGCTACGACTAGGGCTTCGGCAAGGACGCTGCGTGGTCTTGAACCAGGATCATCGAGGGCCCTTGCGATTGCAAAAGCTCTTTTGGCCCGAGGGCCCAAACCCTGCTCATGGCATTGTTTTGCATCCACCTGGGGGGCTGGCCAGCGGGGATGAACTTGCGCTTTCGCTTGAGCTGGAGCCGGGTGCGGCTTTAGTGATGACAACCCCTGGAGCGGGCAAGTGGTATCGGGCAAAAACCCCAGTCCGACAAGCTTTTGTTTTTAAGCTTGCCGCGGGTGCATCGCTTGAATGGTTGCCGCAGGAAACCTTGATCTTTGAGGGTGCTGCGCTGCGCGCACGGACCGACTGGCACCTGGATGAGGACTCCTTCGTTGCCAGCATGGAAATACTCGTCTTCGGGCGCAAGCAAAGCGGCGAATCTCATATTGCCGTGGACTTGCATCAATGCACGTCGGTGTATGTGAACCGGCAACTGCTATACCGCGATCCGATGCACTATGTCGGACGAAACGCGCTAAATGGTGCGGCTGTGATGGCCGGCAAGCACGTCAGCGGGCTCTTGTGGCTTTATTCGCCACGTCTGCGGGGAAGGCTGTCAACGAGCCAAGCCGAAATGCTCGATCAATCACTGGCAGCTATTGAGTCGACTGCATCGTTTGCCGGCGTTTTCGCAGGCGCAAGCTGCCTTGGCAATGGCATGCTTATCATACGGTCGGTAGGTGATGACCCGGAAGCCTTGCGGACGCATTTGCAACAGGCCTGGAGTTTGCTTAGGCCCTGGTTAGACCGACCTTTGGCTCATCCACCAAGAATCTGGGCAACCTGATTGCGCTAAAACGTCCCAGTCATCACAACCGGTAAAGGTAGCAAGCATGGATTTAACACCTCGCGAAAAAGACAAGCTACTCGTATTCACCGCTGGGCTTTTGGCTGAACGCCGCAAAGCCCGCGGGCTTAAGCTCAATTACCCAGAGGCCGTGGCCTATTTGTCTGCAGCCTTGCTTGAGGCGGCTCGCGATGGTCAAAGCGTGGCTTCACTGATGAGTTATGGCAAGCAATTGCTCAAAGTCGATGATGTAATGGAAGGTGTACCCGACATGATCCCTGAAATACAGATCGAGGCTACCTTCCCCGATGGCACCAAATTGGTGACTGTGCACCAACCGATTGCATGAAGGGGCAAGCAATGATTCCAGGTGAAATGCTCACGCTAGAGGGCGAGATTGAGCTCAACGTGGGCACAGCGGCCATTAAGCTCAAAGTGATCAACAAAGCTGACCGACCGATACAGGTCGGTTCGCACTACCACTTTGCGGAAACCAATCCTGCGCTCGAATTCGATCGCCAGCTTGCCAGAGGTTGCAGGCTCGATATTGCAGCAGGCACTGCGGTTCGCTTTGAACCCGGGCAGTCGCGTACGGTGCAGTTGATTCCCTTTGGTGGCAGGCGTCGCGTCTTCGGTTTTCGCGGTGAGGTCATGGGTGCGCTTGATGTGCCCGGTTCAGCTTCCGGGCAGAGCGACTCGGGAGGTGGATCGTTAATTGCCTCTTCTAATCAACGCGAACCCACACGAGATCACTTGGCCTTTCCATCTGATCAAGGGGATCGGACATGAGCGTGAAAATTGGCCGCAGGGCTTACGCGGAACATTATGGGCCAACCACGGGGGACCGTGTCCGGCTTGCAGACACCGCGCTATGGGTGCAGGTTGAGAAAGACTTCACGCGTTATGGCGAAGAAGTCAAATTTGGAGGCGGCAAAGTCATCCGCGATGGCATGGGACAGTCCCAGGAAGGATCAGCCGTCGCGGTTGACACAGTGATCACCAATGCCTTGATCATCGACCATTGGGGCATTGTGAAGGCCGATATTGGGATTAAGCACGGTCGTATCGCAGCTATAGGCAAGGCAGGCAATCCCGATACCCAAGACGCAGTGACGATTGTTATAGGCCCTGGTACCGAAGTGATTGCGGGCGAGGGGCTGATTGTGACCGCGGGTGGCATTGATGCTCATATTCACTTTATTTGCCCACAGCAGCTTGATGAGGCGCTTTATAGCGGCGTGACGACCATGCTTGGCGGTGGGACAGGACCCGCAACCGGCACCAATGCGACCACGTGCACGCCGGGTCCATGGCATCTCGCAAGCATGTTGCAAGCGGTCGAGGGCATGCCGATGAACATCGGCTTCATGGGCAAAGGCAACGCAAGTCAGCCCGAAGCATTGATTGAACAGGTTCGAGCCGGCGCCATTGGTTTGAAATTGCACGAGGACTGGGGCACGACCCCTGCAGCGATTGACCAATGCTTATCGGTCGCCGATCAATACGATGTGCAAGTTGCAATCCACACCGATACGCTTAACGAATCGGGCTTTGTTGAGGACACCATCAAAGCCTTCAAAGGGCGATCGATTCATAGTTTTCATACCGAAGGCGCGGGCGGGGGCCATGCGCCCGATATTTTGAAAGTGGTGGGTGAGCCCAACGTGCTGCCTTCATCAACCAACCCAACACGTCCCTTCACGGTGAATACGATTGATGAACACCTCGACATGTTGATGGTTTGCCATCATCTTGACCCTGGCATTGCCGAAGACGTGGCCTTTGCTGAAAGCAGAATTCGTCGCGAAACCATTGCCGCTGAGGATATTCTGCATGACTTGGGCGCAATCTCCATGATGTCATCCGACTCTCAGGCGATGGGGCGCGTTGGCGAAGTAATCTTGAGGACCTGGCAGACCGCGCACAAAATGAAGCTTCAGCGCGGATCGCTTGCAGGCGACGGACCTGCCGATAATCATCGCGTTAAACGTTATATCGCTAAGTACACGATAAATCCAGCAATCGCACAAGGCTTGGCGCACGAAGTCGGGTCGATCGAAGTCGGTAAATGGGCTGATCTTGTTTTGTGGCGCCCTGCGTTTTTCGGTGTCAAACCATCCTTGATTCTAAAAGGTGGATCGATTGCGGCTGCGCTGATGGGTGACCCTAATGCATCGATCCCAACCCCGCAACCCGTGCATTATCGACCGATGTTTGGTGCACTTGGACTCGCTGCTCAACACCGCAGTATTAGTTTTGTGTCGCAAGCCTTCATCGAACGGGGGCTAGCTGCTGAGCTCGGTTTAAAGCGTCAGGTCAGCGCGGTTAAGGGGGTTCGAAAACTTAGGAAAAAAGATATGATTCATAACGATTACTTACCGACAATTCGCGTTGATGCGCAGGACTATCGGGTTTATGCCGATGGTCAATTGTTGGCATGCGAGCCGGCAAGTGTCTTGCCGATGGCTCAACGCTACTTTCTGTTTTAGTCGCGATGGGTGCGCGTACCATTCCAAGTCTTGATGAAGCTCATCGACTCAACCCTCATGAGCTGCGTAGTGGCGAAAGCTCATCATTATTGTGGCTCACCAGAAAACTGCAACAGGCCCCCGACTCAACAGTCGGGCAGCCATCCCTATCGCTGAGTTTTGATCTGCGTAGCCGTTCAAGAATCAAAGCATGCTTAAGCGATGGTAGGGATGTGGGTATCGTGCTGCCGCGCGGCACCGTGGTGCGTGGCGGGGAATGGCTTGCCGGCCCTGGGCTCACCGTTCAAGTCCTTGCAGCAGACGAAGATTTGATCGATGTACGCAGCAACACGCCACTTAAGCTCTTGCGTGCTGCCTACCATCTTGGCAATCGCCATATTCCGGTGCAAGTAAGCGAAGACTTTTTGCGCCTTGGATGGGATAGCGTGCTCGCTGATATGTTGATTGGACTGGACTTAAATATTGAACGGTTATCGGCAAGCTTTGAGCCTGAAGCTGGCGCTTACGCTCATGGTGTATAGGATGCGTCGCAACGTCGATAAGCATACTGTCAGCGTCGCTATGAATCATGTTTCAGTCGGCAAGTCTTGGCCTATGTATGTCGATGCATG